>NZ_JAUSCH010000108.1 GCF_030651595.1 Candidatus Oleimmundimicrobium sp.
GCTATCCAAGTGGATTATCAAAAGACAAAATTCCTTTAGGGGCAAGCATCATTAAAGTAGCTGACGCTTTTGATGCCATGACTTCAGACAGGCCTTATCGTAAAGCGTTTTCCAAAGAGAAAGCCATAAGCGAGCTCAAAAAATATAAAGGGATTCAATTTCACCCTGAAGTAGTGGAGGCCTTTTTGAGGGTTTATGAGAAGATAAAGTAAATTTTGAGTTGGATTAAATCAATATGTCTGAGATAATTAGTTAAGGTAAAATGCAATAGTTAGGTTTTACATACTTCAAAGATGTTTTTAAAAACGATAAGGACTCGTTCAAGGTCATTATCGTTTTTATCTTTTTATGTTATACGTTTAAATAATTTAATGAGAATAAATTAAACAAAAAGGGTGCAATTGATTATATCAACTGTTGAATTATCTGAAAAAGAGATTAAACCTAAGTTTCGTGAACGGGAAAAACAACTTCTTTTTGCAGATATATTTTTTATTATCTCTATTTTTTTATTTCTTGGGTTGTTCAGGCCCGATTGGGTGGTAATTGCGGCTTATTTTTTGGTTATTCCTTATTTGGTTCTTACCCGGCGCAAGGCACTTCTTTATCATTTTATAGTTGCTTCCATAATGGCATTTATTTGGATGCTTGTAGCAAAAAATGAGTATGGATATAATTTTGATTTTCTGACGGTCGCGGGTATTAATCTATTTCCATTGTTTGCTTGGGCAATGGGCTTGTTTGGGGTATATATAATATATTCCCATTTTGAACACATTTTGAGCGGGCAGGGAATCATAAGAAAAATTTTGTCATTCTCGATTTTTTATTGGTTGATGCTCATTGTTGTTGAAACTATTGCCTACCATTTTTTTAAGATTCAAAATTTTACGGCTATAGCCTGCCAAGGATTGCCAATATTCGGTTGCATTCATGCGCCCCTCTGGATGAAAGGCACTTACTTCGCGATGGGTCCCCTTTTTTTTATCATATGTTTTTTGCTTAAACTTAAAAATCCTCACGCAAGTAAAATTTAAAAAATCGAAACAAACTTACTCTTCAAATTTGTGTTTAAAGATGGACAATATTTAAATAATAATACTTACTCAAAAAGCAAACATCTTTTGTTAGGTGTTCTTTTTAATATTACAAAAATAATTATGAAAAATATCTTTATTTTAAATTTTTAGGTTGATTGCTAACGGTTTTCATATTATAAATAAATGAGCTTTTTGAAAGAAAATTAAATAATTTTATAAGGAAAGGATTAAAGTAAGCGAAATAAAAAAGTATGCAAAACAATGAAACAAAAAAGACAAAAATTGAAGGCATAGACAAAGTATTGATAATAGGGTCAGGGCCGATAATTATCGGTCAGGCCTGTGAATTTGATTATTCCGGAACCCAAGCTTGCAAAGCTCTTCGGTCGATGGGTTACAAGATTGTTTTGGTTAACTCCAATCCTGCCACTATTATGACGGACCCCGAAATGGCGGATTCAACTTATATTGAGCCCCTAACCATTGAAATTATAGAAAAAATTATTGAAAAAGAAAAACCGGATGCCTTACTGCCAAATCTTGGTGGGCAAACTGGCCTCAATCTTTCGGCGGAGCTTTCCAAAAAAGGAATTCTCAAGAAACACAATGTTAAGATAGTCGGAGTTCAAGCCGACGCCATTGAAAGAGGAGAGGATCGGCTCGAGTTTAAAAAAACAATGAACAAGCTTGGAATTCCGATGCCTAAAAGTGAGCCGGCATACAGCGTGGAGGAAGCGTTAAAAATTGCCAAGGATTTTGATTATCCCGTTGTTGTGAGGCCCGCCTACACCATGGGTGGAATGGGCAGCGGAATAACCTATAACGAGGAAGAGCTTAAAACGATTGCAAGCAGAGGAATCTCCGCGAGTCTTATCGGTCAGATTTTAATTGAGGAAGCGGTTATTGGATGGGAAGAACTTGAACTTGAAGTGGTAAGGGATTCAGAAAACAACAAAATTACCGTTTGTTTTATTGAAAACGTAGACGCGATGGGTGTTCATACAGGAGATTCTTTTTGTGTCGTGCCGATGCTTACGATATCCGAAGAAGTTCAGAAAAAATTACAGGACTATTCATATAAAATAGTGGAAGCTATCGGCGTCATTGGCGGGACAAACGTTCAGTTTGCACACAATCCGGAAGATGGCAGAATAGTTGTAATCGAAATAAATCCTCGAACTTCACGGTCATCTGCATTGGCATCGAAGGCCACCGGTTTTCCAATAGCATATATTTCTTCAAGGTTAGCTGGGGGAGAGACACTTCAAGATGTTCCTTACTGGCGCGAGGGAACCCTTGATAAATATACTCCTTCTGGCGATTATGTCGTTGTTAAATTTGCAAGGTGGGCTTTTGAAAAATTTCGCGGAGCCAAAGACAAGTTGGGCACGGAGATGAGAGCTGTTGGAGAAGTAATGAGTATTGGGAAGACATATAAGGAAGCTTTCCAAAAAGCGATAAGGTCATTGGAGCGAAACAGGTACGGATTGGGTTTTGCAAAGGATTATCATGAATTGCCTCTCGATGAACTCAAAAAGATGCTCGATAATCCAACATCGGAAAGACAATTTATAATGTACGAAGCACTGCGTAAAGGTATGACCATTGAAGAGATGCATAAGAAGACCTACATAAAGCGCTGGTTTATTGAGCAAATAAAAGAACTTGTAGAGCTTGAAGAGGAGATACTTAAATATAAAAATAAAGAACTTCCTGATGAGTTATTAATTGAAGCGAAAGAAAACGGTTTTGCTGATAAGTATTTGGGTCAGATTTTAGGTATTTCAGAAGAAAAGATTAGGAAGCGAAGAGTTGAGCTTGGTAAAGTGGAGGCGTGGGAACCCATACCGGTTAGTGGTGCGGATGCGGCCTATTATTACTCGACATATAATGCTTCGGATAAGGTTCCGGTTAGCTCAAATCGTAAGGTTATGATTCTCGGTGGTGGACCAAACAGGATTGGGCAGGGAATTGAGTTTGATTACACTTGTGTGCATGCCGCACTTACCTTGAAAAATGAGGGGTACGAGTCAATAATGGTTAACTGCAACCCGGAGACTGTATCCACGGATTACGATATTTCCAATAAACTGTATTTTGAGCCCTTAACCGTTGAAGATGTATTAAGTATATACGGCAAAGAAAAACCAATTGGAGTGATTGTGCAGTTTGGGGGGCAGACTCCGCTTAATATCGCCAAAGAGTTGGAGGTCGCTGGAGTGACAATCTTAGGAACATCTCCTGAAAGCATCGACCTTGCTGAAGACAGGAAAAGATTCAAGGAAGTGATGACAAAGCTCGGGATTCCTCAGCCGGCAAGCGATACGGCAACTGCACTTGAAGAGGCATTGAGTATTGCAAAGAAGATAGGATATCCTCTTATGGTTAGGCCCTCATACGTTTTAGGTGGCAGAGGGATGGAAATTGTTTATGATGACGTGATGCTCACAGATTATATAAATGCCGCCGTTGAGATATCTCCCGGCCGTCCAATACTAATAGACAAGTTTCTTGAAAATGCGATAGAGGTAGAGGCAGATGCTCTTGCGGATGGAGAAGACGTTTTTGTCCCCACTTTAATGGAGCACATAGAACTTGCGGGGATTCACTCCGGTGATAGCGCGTGCGCGATACCGCCGATAACGATACCTGAAAAACACGTCAAGACGATAGAGGAATATACCAAAAAGATTGCGATAGAACTCAATGTCGTAGGTCTAATGAATATCCAGTATGCTATCCATGATGACACGGTCTACATTTTAGAGGCGAATCCAAGAGCTTCCCGCACTGTGCCGTTGGTTTCAAAAGTGACGGGGATTTCAATGGCAAAAATTGCGACACAGTTGATAATCGGTAAGAAATTAAAGGATTTGAATTTAAAGAAACGCAAATATAGCCATGTTGGTGTAAAAGAGGTCGTATTTCCCTTCAACGTGTTTTTTGAGGTTGATCCCATTCTCGGGCCTGAAATGAAGTCAACAGGAGAGGTTCTCGGTATAGCCGATTCGTTTGGACTCGCTTTTTTTAAAGCCGAAGATGAAGCGGGGCAGAGATTACCAACAGAAGGAACAGTATTGATTACTGTCGCGCCCAAAGATAAAGAAGCGATACGTGATGTTGCCCAAAAATTAGCTAAATTAGGCTTTAAGATATTGGCTACGGAAGGAACACATAAATTTCTTACTAAAAACGGAATAGAAGCGACGGTTGTCAAAAAAATGCACGAAGGAAGACCAAATCTTCTCGATAAAATTTACAACAAGGAAATAAATCTTGTAATAAATACACCTGTAGGTAAAAGCAGTAAACATGATGATTCATATATAAGAAAAACGGCAATAAAATATAAAATACCCTATATAACCACGACGGCTGCTGCCAAAGCAGCTGCAGAGGGTATTTCGGCATATCTTAAGAATGAAGGTATTACGGTGAAGTCGATACAGGAGTACCACAGAGAAATCAAGTGAGGGATTACGAGTTTTAAAAACAAGGAATTAAAAAAGGAGAAAAGATGAGAATTGCACAAATTGCCCCGGTATGGTATCCAATTCCACCGACAGGGTACGGTGGCATCGAATTAGTTGTTTCTCAGCTTACTGAGGGTCTGGTTAAACAAGGGCACGATGTGACGCTTTTTGCAACCGGTGAATCGCGCACGGACGCTAAATTATCTTATGTTTTTGACGAAGCGCCCAGCGAAAAAATAGGGCAGGTGTTCCCTGATTTATATCACGCTCTACATGCGTATGAGAGAGCGGAAGAGTTTGATATCATTCATGACCATAGCGGTAAGATTGGGCCCGGTTTGGGATTTTTTTCTCCAACTCCCGTTTTACATACTCTTCATGGCCCTGCCACAGAAGATGCTAAGACTCTTTATAAAGCTTTAAGTAAAAAGATTTACTTTAACGCGATATCAAACTATCAGAGAGAATGTTATGGTGATTTGAATTTTGTCGGTACCATTTATAATGCGGTTGATTTGGATGCCTATCAATATAATTCTAAAAAAGATGGTTATCTGCTTTTCCTTGGGAGGATGAGCCCTCAAAAAGGGGCCCATGTCGCGGTGCAAGTGGCAAACAAACTTAACAAAAAACTGTTTTTGGTAACTAAAATTACCGAGCAGCATGAGAAAAAATATTTTGAGGAACAAGTTAAGCCGTTTCTGGGCAAGAATTCAGAAGTTGTTGGCGAAGTAGATTTAAAAACAAAAATTGATTTTTATAGGCATGCAGAATGCACACTGTTTCCTATCCAATGGCCTGAGCCTTTTGGTTTGGTCATGATTGAATCAATGGCAGTAGGAACACCCGTTGTTGCCATTAGGAATGGGGCAGTTCCTGAGGTGATAGTTGATAAAAAAACGGGGTTTATTGTCAATGATTCGGTGGATGAAATGGTTGAAGCCGTTAAAAAAGTGGGTTCCATTGATCCCAATGATTGTCGTGAACATGTTGAGAAGCACTTCTCAACTAAAAGAATGATATCGGATTACGAAAAAGCATATGAGCATATCTTAGAGTTAGAAAAAAGTAAGAAACTATAATTTCTTACTTTTTTGTTTATTCAATTTTATTTTGTGGGCGGGCAACAGCTCCGGATTGCCTACCGCAATAACTTTATCTCACCGTCATTGCCTGCCTGCCGGCCTGCCTGCCGGTAGGCACGGTAGGCACGGCGAGTGAAGCACGGCAATCTCGGTTCTCGGTTTAATTATATTTTTTTGTGGGTTATTCTCCTTCATTTTCTTGCTCGTCCAAAGAATTTTATTTTTTTGTGGGTCGTTCTGGACTCTTGATTCCTGCCTGCCGGTAGGCACGGCGAGCGTTTCTCCTTCTCACTTCACTTCTCGGCGGCGACTTGCAGAACTCCCCCTCGTTCCACTTCGGGGTCAAACAGCTTCGGTCGAAATCTCGCCTCGTCGATTGTTCGTCAGCGCTCTCATATATCGTTCACGAACAACCCACCGGGTTTTAAAAAAAACTAAAAAATAATGGCTTATGGCTTGTAGCTTGTAGGTTCGTCATTGCGAGGAGCATAAGCGACGCGGCAATCTTGATTTAATTGTAATAGTTAACTTTCTTTTTTGTTTATTTAATTATATTTTTTTGTGGGTCGAACATGCTCCACACTCGGCCGTATCCGCGACTTTACTCGTTTCGGGTGGGCCGAGAATAACTCGCTTACGCTCAGACAGATTCTCGGGCGCTCACTTTGTTCGCTTGCCTGCCTGTGGAGGGATTTCCAGCCCTTCACTCGTTTCATCGGGGCGGCCTCAAGTTTCGATTTGTCCGACCTACCCAGGTTTAAAAAAACCAACAACAAGCTTTTATTTTTGATTTTCCTGGCGGTTGGCGAGACTGTTGAATTTTGTCATTGCGAAACTTAGCTCCTTCATTTTCTTGCTCGTCCAAGAAAACGAAGCAAAAGAAAGACGGCCGATCATTTTTTGAACGGTTTCAAAATGTACGGTTGTTCAGGCGCCTACAGAACTCGTCAGGCTAAACTATATCCTTCCTTTTGGCTTTTAAGCCAAAACTTCCAAACTATGTTGTAAGTCGGACGTAATCCTGACTCAACCAGCTTCGGCTTATTCCCTGAACAACCCATTTCTCTGCCTAAAAATGATATGGCAATTAAAAAAAATAGCGCTCTCATATGCGTGCCCGCCGGTAACTGTCTCAGGTAGGCGGGAGGAGCGTTAAGCGGCGTGGCAATCTCATTCTTTCCCCTCCCATCAAGGGAGGGGATTAAGGGGAGGGTGAAATGAACAACCCACTTGGATTTTAAAAAAACAAAATCAATAAAAACTCTTTTGATTTTTCTGGAGGCTGATGGCTGGGAGCTGGGGTCTGTATTTAAATGATATGGCAATTGAAAAAATAGCGTTCTTATATGTTGCCTACCTTCCCGCCTGCTTACGTCTATGATGCTATTAGGTATTGGCCCGGTAGGCATAGATAGCGACGCGGCAATCTCATTCTTTCCCCTCCCTTGATGGGAGGGGATTAAGGGGAGGGTGAAATGAACAACCCACTTGGATTTTAAAAAAACAAAATCAATAAAAACTCTTTTGATTTTTCTGGAGGCTGATGGCTGGGAGCTGGGGTCTGTATTTAA
>NZ_JAUSCH010000109.1 GCF_030651595.1 Candidatus Oleimmundimicrobium sp.
GCCCTTTATGCTATTGGGCATAGGATTAATGATTGGCGGCATGTTAATTGCTTTATATATGCCGATGTTTCAAGTTGTGTTGCTTATGGGAGAATGATGAGTTTTAAAAATTTATTAATCTTTTTTACGAATTTGCCGATATATTAATTTAGGAGCGAGTAAAATAAGGGCAAATCTATCGTAAGATGGGTCGGAAAGTTACCGGCTCTTCAAGGTGGAGGTAGATAGGTTACATAAAATTTTGCTAAAGATGTTTTTGTCTTCCGAAAGGGGGGAATGGCGTTTGAAGCAAAAAATTAATATTTTCTTAGTAAAGGGGGTGAATTCTGTGAGAAAATTTAAAGGAGAAAAAGGTTTTACGTTAGTCGAGTTGATGGTGGTTATTCTCATTATCGGAATCTTGGTGGGTATAGCTATTCCGGTGTATAACCAGGCACAAGCCAAAGCTAAAGCAAATGCGTGTAAGGCAAATTTAAGGACGTTGGATGGAGCCATTCAAACCTATAATGCAACTACGGGTGATTATCCAGATGTAGAGACTTATACAGACCTTGTTGCTAATGATATGTTGGTACCTGACTACATAAAGATTGCGCCAAAATGTCCTGACTCTGCCGGTATTTATACGTATACTAATGCTACCCATTCCGTAACTTGTAGTGTATCAGGTCATAATTATTAAAAAATAGCTTGAAAAGTGGTCCGAAAGGGCCACTTTTTTTGTGAGCTGTTTTGCTTTAAAATAAAAGTTGAGTTGAAGTTCAAATTATAGTTTCGAGGCGACATGAGAGATAAGGCGTTTATGAGGAATTTAACCGGGAAGAATGGTTTTTCTCTGGTTGAGTTGACGATAGTTATTTTTATAATATCTGTGCTGGTCAGCATAGCGGTCTTTTCTTTTCGGAACACCGAGGTGATAGATTTAAGAACATGTCAATCAAATCTCAAAATATTGGACGGGGCCATTGTGCAGTATTTTCTTAATGAAAACAGTTATCCTGGTGGGCTCGACGAGTTAGCTCCGAAATACATAAAGACCATGCCGAAGTGTCCAACGGATAAGACGAAAAGTTATGAGTATGATTCTGAAAAACATGAAGCGATATGCCCCAACGGGCACAGCTACCCGTAGGAAGTGGTTTTTTTGCGTTTCTTTATTCTAATCTTTTTTTTACTGCTGGGCTTAATAGTGGGTAGTTTTTTAAATGTTTGTATATATCGTATTCCCATCAATGAATCCATAGTAAAACCCTCATCTAAATGTCCAAAATGCAAAAAACCCCTAAAACCGTGGGATAATATTCCGCTTTTAAGCTATTTGGTGTTGGGCGGAAAGTGCAGGTATTGCCGGGAGCCGATATCTTTAAAGTATCCGCTTGTCGAATTTATAACGGGTGTTTTGTTTGCTCTTGCTTTTTTAAAGTTTGATTTAAGTTTAAGCTTGGTCTTAGGGATTTTTTTAATTTCGGTTCTCGTCGTGCTTACCTTCATTGACTTAAGTTATTTAATTATCCCAAACAAAATAATTTATCCCTCGTTGGTTATTGCTCTGGCCCTGGTGGCCATCAATTTTTTTACTGTTCCCTTTCTTCCTTTAGTTGGAGCTAAAAATCCTCTTTTTTCCATTTGTGGATTTTTAGGAGGAGGAGGGTTCTTGTTCCTTGTGGCCATATTGGGAGAAAAAATTTTTAAACAAGAAGTTATGGGTGGAGGAGATATTAAACTTGCTGCTCTTTTAGGAATTTTTTTGGGATGGTATGTGTGGCTGGCCTTATTTTTAGGTTTTTTATTTGGCTCAATTGTCGGAGTTACTTTGATGCTTCTCAAACAAAAAGGAAGAAAAGATTTCGTACCTTTCGGGCCGTTCTTGGCACTGGGAGGAATCTTAACCTTATTTTTTGGCCCTCAGATTTATAATTTATATGCGAGCTTATGGATGATTGGATAGTCTGTTAGTCGGTAGTCCGTAGTCGGGAGTTTGTTTGTTTTTTATACTCTATATTTCCCAGTCATTATGAGCACCATATCACTTTTACGAGGCATGGCAATCCGACGAAGTCATTGCCGTGCCGGCAGGGTCTTCCTACTTATTCATCTCTCGTAATGCGAAACTTTACTTCCTTCATTTCCGTGCCTACCGGCAGGCAGGTCTTGCTCGTCCAAAATTTCTTTTTTGTGGGTTGCTCCGGGCTCTTGATTCAAGCATTTTTCCTCCTCACTTCACTCCTCAGCGGCGACTTGAAGAACTCGCTCCGATAAATCGAAGCTCAAACAGCTTCAGTCGAAACCCCGCTTCATCGATTGTTCGTCGGCGCTCTCATAAATCACCTTCGAGCAACCCTCCCGGACTTAGAAACCAAAACTAATAAAAAACTCTTTTGATTTTCCTGGCGGCTGGAGTCTGGAAGCTGGTAGCTATTTTTGAATGATATGGCAATTTGGTGACATGGGACATAGAAACATAGATACGTGGAACTAGAAAACCAAGAAACAAGGCTGGTCATTGCGAGCGGAGCGCGGCAATCTCAAACTCACTGTCATTGCGTCTGCCCGCCTGTGGAGGGTCGCCATAAGCAATCTACCCGTATTTAAAAGACCCCAAAGGCTAGTTGACTATTGATTTCTGACTCTTGACTAAATTTGAATAGTTTATTTCTCCCTGTCTGACAGTAGGTATAATGAGCACGGTAGTTAAGAATTTTA
>NZ_JAUSCH010000110.1 GCF_030651595.1 Candidatus Oleimmundimicrobium sp.
TGCAAAGATAAAGAAATCGACCTTTTGCTGATGATGATAACTGACATTATAAAAGTAGGGACAGAACTCTTGGTTACGGGAAGAACAAGATTAGTTGAGAGAGGTTTTGGGGTAAAACTTGAAGGGGGCAGTGTGTTTTTGTCGGGCGTAATTTCTCGAAAGAAACAAGTGGCCCCTGTTTTAGCACGAATGATGTAAGAAGGTTTGTTGTTGCGAATCGTACTTCCTTCATTTCCGTGCCTACCGGCAGGCAGGTCTTGTTCGCCCAAGAAAACGAAGCAAAAGACGAAGGAATTTTGTGAAATCTACAAATATCGAGATTAATAAAGAGATTTCATCGAAATTCCCGAGCTGGGCGGCCGATCATTTTTTAACGGCTCCAAAATGTACGGTTGTTCAGGCGCCCGCAGAACTCGCCCCGATAAATCGGGACTCAAACAGCTTCGGCTTATTCCCTGAACAACCTATTTCTTCGCTTAAAAATGATATGGCATATAAAAAACGTGCTCATATGCCTGCCCGCCTTTGGAAGATCGCTGCCCACCCGACCCACCCGGGTTTTACAAAACTGAAATTAATAAAAAGCTTTTATTTTTAATTTTGCCAAGGGCTAGGGGCTGGTAGCTGTTTTTAATGATTTTCCTGGTAGCTGGCGACTGGAGACTGGGAGCTGTGTTTATTAAAATAATTTGATAACTGCATCTTAAGTGATAAAATGAGAAAAAGTTAATAGTATGAGGTGTCAAATGGCAAAGAGTTTTGATGAGATAAACGAAAAAATTAAAAAAGGCCAAGCAGTTGTTGTAACTGCTGAGGAAATAATAGATATTGTTAAAGAAAAAGGCGTAAAGCAGACCGCAAAAGAAGTAGACGTTGTTACCACGGCAACATTTAGCCCAATGTGTTCAAGTGGGGCTTTTTTAAACTTTGGACACTCTGATCCTCCTATTAATATAAAAAAAGTTTGGTTAAACGATGTTCCCGCATATGCGGGTATGGCAGCGATTGATGCATATATTGGGGCTACCGAGGTTTCGGAATCTGAGGGGTTGCGTTACGGCGGGGCTCATGTAATAGAAGATTTAATTGCCGGGAAGGCGGTAAAGCTACAGGCTGTCGGACGCGTTACCGATTGTTACCCTCGTTCTGAAATTGAGACATTTATTACAAAAGATACTATCAATCAGGCATATTTATTTAATCCGAGAAATGTATATCAGAACTATGCTGTGGCAGTAAACTCAACCGAGAGAACCATTTATACTTATATGGGGACACTTCTCCCTAAACTGGGAAATGCAACATATGCAACATCGGGCCAGCTAAGCCCACTTTTGAATGACCCTCACTATCGCACAATAGGTATCGGTACAAGGATTTTTCTCTGTGGAGCACAAGGATATGTTGCTTGGGAAGGGACCCAGCATAGCCCGAGTCAAGAAAGAACGGATAAAGGGATTCCTGTATCTGGCGCGGCTACCATTGCCCTTATAGGAAATCTTAAAGATATGAGCAGGGATTATATAAGGGCTGCCACCTTTCACAACTACGGGGTATCCATTTTTATAGGAGTAGGCATTCCCATACCCATTCTTGACGAGGAGATGGTGGAGTTTGTAAGCGTAAGCGATAAGGATATTTACGCCGAAATTGTAGATTACAGTGTACCTAAAAGAAATAAGCCGGTTTTGGGTAGGATTACTTATGCCGAGTTGAGAAAGGGTAAAATTACACTTCGGGGAAGAGAGGTTCCCGCGGCCTCGATTTCGAGTTATGCCAAAGCCAGAGAAATTGCCGGGGTTTTAAAATCGTGGATACAAAAAGGCGATTTTTTGCTGACGGAACCCGTTCAAAAATTGCCCGAGAAAGGTACGACTAAGCCACTGGATATTCAAACAAAGGAGGAGTTATAAAATGGCAAAAAAGAAGATAGTTCTAACTTTTCCTCCTGAGAGAGTAGAGCAACCAATTACTTATCATCTGGTGAAAGACTATGATCTCATAATCAACATTATGCGGGCCGAGGTGCATGAAGAAGAGACAGGATTAATAGTTTTAGAGCTCGAAGGCCCCGAGAACAAAATAGATGAGGGAATAGCTTATCTAAAAAACCAGGATGTAGGCGTTCAAGAGGCAGCAAGAGATATAGCCCTAAATGAAGATGATTGTATAAGTTGCGGTGCCTGCACGGCTGTTTGCCGTCCCAGGGCGCTACATCTTAATCCCGATACATTTGAGCTGGAATTTGACAAAGACAGGTGTATTCTTTGCGGGCTTTGTGTTCGGGCGTGTCCTCTAAAACTTATAGAAGTTAAGTTTTAATAGCTTTTTGTTCTTTTTCAGCATCCTTTTTTAGTTCGCCAAATTTTACCTTTTACCTAAGTATTTAGTCCCTTTGTTTTATCTTCTGATATATTAATAACTTGTAATACTAAACAAATACTTCAAAGAACGGGGTTTGGTTTGTATAGGGAAAAATTTTATCGAAAATGGTTGCGAACAATAGATTTAGTTACTTTTCAAATTCAAGTTGAAGAGACGGATTTATTTATTGCGGCTGATAAGAACTTATATAGGGAAGCTATGGATACGGTTTTTAAGTATCGAGGAGAAATCGAGAATTATATTGAAGAGAACCCACTTTTCGAAACTAGTCTTTCTCCCATTGATATATCTATTACAGCTCCCTTAATTGTAAATGAAATGATTTTAGCTGCCCAAAGTGTTGATGTTGGCCCCATGGCAGCAGTCGCGGGAGCTATTGCTGAGTTTGTGGGAAAGGATTTATTGAAACATTCCGAGGAAATAATAGTTGAAAATGGTGGAGATGTTTTTCTAAAAACAACAAAACCTCGTCTCGTTGGAGTTTACGCTGGCGAAACACCTTTAAGTGGTAAGCTTGCTTTAAATATTCTTCCTGAACAAACTCCGCTTGGAATTTGCACGTCAGCTGGCACAGTCGGTCACAGTTTGAGTTTTGGGAAAGCCGATGCGGTGGTTGTTTTATCTAAAAATACGCCTCTTGCCGATGCGGCTGCAACAGCCATCGGAAATTTAGTTCAGGAAGTGGAGGATATTGAGGAAGGGCTTTCCTTTGCTAAGGGGATAAAAGATATTTTAGGTGTTTTGATAATAAAGGATAATAAAATGGGTGTTTGGGGAGAAATAGATATTCAGCCCTTATAAAAGAACAAAAAAAATTTATTCTGTTTTCATATGTTTTTTAAATTTCTTTGCGTTTAAATCCCCATAAAACCTACATTGGCAATTATCAATACTATCTCGCCAAAATATCTTTAGCAGAGCAAAAGTTGCTAATGGATTTTATGGAGGAAATTGCCAAAAGCGGTCGGACATAAAAAATTTAAGTTATTTTTTGGTTTTTTGGGGTAAAAGTATATACAACTTTTTTTAAAGAAGGGATGAATCTTGAATAAAATAAAAGCCCGGTCAGTAATATTAATTGCTTAAGAATCGACAAAATTTTTATTTAGCCGGTGATTAAAGAAAGATATCAAATGATATAAAAAACACTATTTATTAAGGGGTAAGGATGGTTTATAGATTAACTTGTTTGATTTGCCGCATAGTTTTTAAATTAGGTTTTCGTTGGAAAGTGGAGGGCAGGGAGAATATTCTAAAGGAAGGCCCTTTAATCGTAGTTGCCAACCACACAAGTGTTTTAGATGGTTTTGTGCTGGTTGCCGCAGTTGGGCGTCGGGTTACCTTTTTTTCCTCTGCACACCTTTTCAAGCGTCCCGTTGTCGGCTGGTTTTTAAAAAGAGTGGGTTCTCTGCAGGTTAACAGTGAACGACAGGTCGATATAAAGAGCATTAAACGCGCGCTACAGCTGCTTGCGAATGAGAAAGCGATGGCACTTTTCCCGGAAGGCAAAGTAAGTGTCGACGGAACTCTTAAGGAGGGAAATTTCGGAGCAGCCTTTCTGGCGGCAAAATCCGGAGCTTTCATTCTTCCTCTGGCCATCAAAGGGGCCTATGAAGCACTTCCTGTCGGCAAGAAAATCCTTTCTTTTTCTAAGATAACGGTAAAAATCGGAAAACCTTTTCAGTTGACTGATAGGAAAACAGATAGGGAGAGTTTAAATCGGGCGACGCAGCAAATTATGCAAAAGCTGGCTGAATTGCTAAATGTTTCTTCCGAAGATGATGAAGGGATTATCAATTGTCCTACACATGAAGGAGCGGAGAAAGATAGAAAATCTCTTTAAAGTAACTACCAGATAAAGTAAAAAGTTTATAATAAATTAAACCGGAAAGAGGAGAGAGGGATTGAGGAATTAATTTTCTCAATTATCCTTCCAAAATCTTTTTGATATCCGGTATGGCTTTTTCTGCGGCTCGTTCCCCTAATGTGATAATTTCTTTTGCTTTGGAGAAGTCATAGTATGAAACATCCTCTACTTGAGGGGCAATGACCAGACTTGCATATTTTAATTTTGCTTCAGATAATTCTCTCTGCATTAAATCCACGGCTCTCATTGCCAATTGGAAGACTGTAGGTGGACGAAACCTTTTTTTAACTGAGGTAATCATTCTTGAGTAGACAATTTCGGGAAATCCCTTTTTCGTAACTTCTTTTGTAACTATTTTTCTGTTTGAAGTTTCCGGTAAGTGAGAAAATCTATTTTTAGTAGAAGCTTCTGTTAAAAGATTTACCGCTATAACCACATCCGCTCCCATTTTTCTTGCCACATCGGCAGGCAAAGGGTTAATTACTCCACCATCGATCAACAACTTATTACCTCTTTTTACGGGACTAAAAACTACAGGAGTGGAAATACTGGCCCTGATTGCATCAGTTACGTGGCCCCTTGTAAGTATTGCTTCCTTTCCACTTATGGCGTCAACCGCAATGGCAGCAAAGGGAATTCTTGTATCGTCGAAGGTTTTGTTATTTACAAGGGAATTTATGAAGTTTTCTATTTTTTGGCCATTAACTAATGCGGTTGTAGGTTTGGTTAAATCGGTGAGGCGCAAAAGTTGTTTCCAGTTCATGTTGAGGGCAATTTTTTCCATCTCTTCAATGTTCATTTCGGAAGCGTAAATTCCTCCAATTAAAGCGCCGATGCTTGTCCCCACAATCATATCTATGGGAATATTTTCTTTTTCAAGAACTTTGAGTACTCCTAAGTGAGCTACACCTTTAGCTCCGCCGCCGCTTAGCACTAGTCCTACTTTTGGTCGATTTTGTTTCATTGACGTATCCTTTTTATTTAGAAAAATATTAATTGAATTTCATTTTAACACTTTGCGTTAGAGTAAATAAGTTATAATGTTCTAACTGGAAAAGAATATGTAAAAACAAATATTATTAAACGGAGAATATTATGTTTTTGGACTATTATAAAATTTTAGAAGTTCATCACGATGCTTCTTTTGGAGTAATAGAAAAAGCCTATAAAGTGCTTTGTTTAAAGTATCATCCGGATAAACATCCAAAAGAGAGACAAAGATGGGCTCATGAGAAGATGCAGGCCCTAAACGAAGCCTATCGGGTTATCTCCAATCCAACGAACCGAAAATATTATGATGAGCAAAAAAGCAAGTTAATGTGGAATGTGTTTTTAGAAGAGGGACTTATTGGGATAATAAAGGTTTTGCTGTTAAAGCCTTAAAATCGGAAACTATAAGAGTTATAATGTGAGTTGTAAAAAATATTCATAAAGGAATTAAAATGACGAGAAAATTAAGAGAACCCATAAACGGATTAACTCATTTAATAGGAGCGGTATTATCGATAGCCGCATTGGTTTTATTGGTCTGTTTTGCTGTGGCCAGGGGGACTGTTTGGCACGTGGTTTCATTTTCAATTTTTGGAGCAAGTTTAATCTTGCTTTATACAGCGAGTACTTTGTATCACTGGCTTCCGCTTTCGGAACGCGGTGTCAGGATTTTTAAGCGAATTGACCACATCATGATTTTTATTTTAATAGCGGGAACCTACACTCCCATTTGTCTGGTTTCTTTGCGTGGCGGTTGGGGCTGGAGCATGTTTGGCGTTGTTTGGGGGATTGCCATTATTGGGATTGTGCTGAAATTGTTTTGGCTGCAGGCGCCTCGTTGGCTTTCAACTTTAATTTATCTTTTAATGGGCTGGCTTGCCGTAATTGCTATTTTACCTTTAATTCATTCTGTGCCAATAGGTGGACTTGGTTGGTTGGCAATTGGTGGAATTTTTTATAGTGTTGGCGCGCTTATTTATGGTTTGAAACGCCCGAATATTATTCCGGGCTGGTTTGGATTTCACGAGATATTTCACCTTCTTACGATGGCTGGGAGTTTTAGTCATTTTTGGTTGATGTTTAGGTATGTTTTATAAATAGCAGATGCTTGCCCGCCTTTGGCGGGGCAGATAGCTTATGGCAGATGGCTGATGGCCAAACTTCCCTCCCCCTTGATGGGGGAGGATTAAGGTGGGGGTGAACTCTCGACTCCCGACTGCCTGCCGGTAGACACGGTGCCGCAGATGTTCAAATCTCCTTCGCTTAACGGCTTGCTCATATGCTTGCCCGCCTCTGGAGGGGAACGTGAAGGTGATGAGGTTTTGCCCTTAACATTTTAAATTTTTCTATATAGTTTTCATTTTTATTTCTTATTTTGAGACGGCTGCCAGTCACTGGCGGGCAGGGATGATGTCAGTTTTGGGCAATTTTTGAAGGAAAAACTTTATCTTAATTAGAAGCTAAATTATATATTATGGAATTTGGTATATTAATAAGTTAGGGATAAAATTAGCTTATTCATTTACCGGAAAAGTAATAAATTAGAAGGAGGTAAGAGATGGGCGATATAAAAGGAACAAAAACAGAAAAGAATTTATTGGAGGCGTTTGCCGGTGAGTCACAGGCAAGAAATAAATATACTTATTTTGCATCGGTTGCCAAAAAAGAAGGTTATGAGCAAGTAGCTTCATTATTTCTTGAAACTGCGGAAAATGAAAAAGAACACGCGAAACTTCATTTCAAGACATTGTCCGGTATAGGAAACACGATTGAGAATTTAAAAGCTGCCGCAAATGGTGAAAATTTTGAATGGACTGAGATGTATTCTCGAATGGCAAAAGAAGCTAGAGAGGAAGGATTTGAAGAAATCGCGGTAATGTTTGAGGGAATTGCTGAAATTGAAAAAGGACATGAAGCTCGTTACAGAAAATTGCTTAAGAATATAGAAGATGGAATGGTTTTTAAAAAAGACGGTAAGGTTTTTTGGAAATGCAGAAACTGTGGACATATTCACGAAGGAGTTGAGGCACCGGATATATGCCCTGTATGCTCTCATCCGAAAGCATATTTTGAGATAGTATGTAGTAATTATTAAAAAACATTTCTAACAATTCACTCAACTCGTCAGGAATACGCACGGCTTTGATGTTGTTTTATCGCGTGTATTCCTGACGAGTTAGTTTAACTATTACTTCCAACTTCTCTTTTCGCTTTTAACTATCAACTGTTCGATAAGCTCTTAATCTGTACAACATGGCTTGCAGGGTTTTGCCAGTACCCTATACTCCTTACCCTTGAAATATCCCCGCGGACGGTAAAATTGCCACAATATTTTGGCTATATTATTGACTATCTTCCACTACTTTGGAGAATAGTCTTGACTATCTTCCATTTTTGTGCATAATAGTCTATATGTATCGCAAACAAATTGAATCCATCATTAAAGATCTAAACAAAAAAATTGTTTTCATAGTCGGGCCAAGACAGGTCGGAAAAACTTGGCTTGCTTTAGAAATCGGGAAACGATTTGACAATACGACCTATCTAAATTATGACAGCTTTGAAGATAGTCAAATCATTAAAGATGAATCCTGGCTTCAATCAACTGAATTATTGATTCTTGATGAATTGCATAAAATGCCGGGATGGAAAAGTTATCTTAAGGGAGTGTTCGATACAAAACCAAAAAATCTTAAAATACTTGTTACCGGAAGCGCCAGACTCGATACGTTTAGGCAAACCGGTGATTCTCTGGCTGGCAGATTTTTTATTCATCGGTTGTTACCTTTTTCCATTTCCGAGCTTCAAGAAGATCCAATAAGCAATGATATCGAACGGTTTATTCAAAGAGGAGGTTTCCCGGAGCCCTTTCTTTCAGAGGATAAAATTGACGTGAAGCGGTGGAGAAACCAGTATATAGATGGTCTTATTCGTACAGACATACTTGATTTCGAGAGAATTCATGACCTCAGAACAATGCAGATGGTTTTTGAACTTCTTAGGAGGAGAGTGGGGTCACCTGTATCTTATGCATCCATTGCGGGGGATGTGAATGCTTCACCGACAACGATAAATAAATATGTTCAGATACTTGAAGCTTTATATATAATCTTTAAGGTTACTCCTTATTCAAGAAATATTGCTCGCTCTGTATTAAAAGAACCCAAAATATATTTTTTTGATAATGGTCTTGTTATTGGAGATGATGGTGCAAAGTTTGAAAACTTTATAGCGTTAAGTTTATTGAAACATGTTTTCGGTAAAATTGATTATGAAGGAGAAAATTTTGAACTGAAATATCTTCGCACAAAAGATGGAAAAGAAGTAGATTTTTGTCTCGCGAATAATGACCAAATTGTGGAAGTGATTGAGGCAAAAACCCGTGACTCAAACATATCTAAAAATCTAAAATATTTTTGTGAAAAGTATCATTTAAAAGGCACTCAAATAGCAAAGGAATTGAAAAGAGAAAGAACAATCGGGAAAATTGATATTCGTAAAGCCCATTCATACTTAAAAGAGCTATTTCTTTAAAAAACAAACAGGGGAATTCTTGGAGGAGAAATCTGTTTTGACTAGAAATTTA
>NZ_JAUSCH010000111.1 GCF_030651595.1 Candidatus Oleimmundimicrobium sp.
TCAATGCCCACAGAGGTGAAGCCTTCAGTGGCGCCTTGCAATTTGGCAGCGGCACTGGTGCCGGAAGGTTGCCGTGGCAGTTCAGAAATAATCCCGGTTTTTGCGCTGTAGTCGAGATAGGAACCGTTGGACAGCAGGTTGAAAACACCCACCCGGACGACTTCCTGTTGAGCCTGCTCACCGTGGGCAGTCACCACAGTGGCGGGGAATTTGACAACCTTGCCACTTTCCACCATTTCGCGGCTCATTTCAGCCCACAGCCGCTCGATTTCATCGAGACGGGGCAGGCGGGTGTCGCTGCTCATCTTGCTGATCAATTCGTCCAGGAACTGACCCCGTTCGGGGTACTGGGCGGTGACAATGGACTGGTTGATGATGGCGCGCATATCACCAGCGGTGGAGGTCAGGTGGCCAAACAGTTCTTTCAGTGACCCCAGACGCTCGTTGAGCTGAATCTGCAGGGCTTCAACCTTGAGATCGTTTTCAGCAAAAGTTTGCTCCATGCGAATGCTGCGGTTTTCCTCAGCATTCATGGTGGCTTTGGCCTGACTCAGCAAATTTTGCTGGTTTTGCTTGTCCCGCAGGAATTCTGCTTCGCGCTGCTTGTGCTCGGCGGATTCACTGACGCGGGCACTGTTGATCAGCCTCAGCAGTTCATCCACAGAGGCCGCTTTCTCGGCGGCCAGCACGGGGGTCGCCGTCAACAGAGTGCCGGCAACAATGGCCAGACAACGTTTACGAAAGGTCATTTTCATTGTGCTGCCTCCGGCGCGGGAATCGGTAGAGTAAGGATGTCAATGGCGGCCTGTTTCTTGGCAATGCGAATACCCTTGCTGACGGCGGAACGATAGCTGTTCGCTGCCTGCCAGGAACCGGATTTCACATCCCACACACCGGTCTGACCCTGATCGGAGGTCTGGTACATCAGGGCGATGCGGCCAACCCGGAAGAAGTTCACCTGGCGCGGCTGTCCGTCCAGATCAATCATCCCTTCGAACTGGTCGATGGTGCGGCTGTACTGGCTTTCAATGTCATACAACTCCAGCACCTGACGGAATTTTTCCGCAGCACTGAAACGGGAGCTGTCGAGGTTGTCGCGCACCTTGTCGATGGCGGCCTGACGCGCATCCTTGTTGAAGGGCAGGTCAAGGGCAACAAACTGCTCAAG
>NZ_JAUSCH010000112.1 GCF_030651595.1 Candidatus Oleimmundimicrobium sp.
ATAAGCGCGGTTGCCGGTTTCCTGAATGGGTGCAAGGTGAAGGCAGGAGTTACTCTTCATGTCTGGACAGCGCTTCCGATCAAGGCCGTTGCAGACCGATGCGGGTACACGAAAACCATTGAGGATGCGGGTGGAGTCTTGATGGTGGGCAGTTGTCCGCTGGTGAGCGAAAAATGGCCGGCCGGCACCCGGGCCATGGCTTTCGATTCTGCCAAACAGGCCCATTACATCAAACCCTTGACAAAAACCAAGGTTTTCTTCGGAAACTGGGAAGAGTGCCTGCAAGCTTCCATCTCTGGAACATGGGGAAGGTGGTCAACATGGATCCAATTATAATCCGCGGCAGAGGAGTCATTTCCGGCATCGCCTCCGGACCCGCCATGGTCTGTCGGGAGACGATACAAGGGTGGAGTGGTATCGACGAGGCCACTGGAATGGTTATTGAAAAGGGACATCCCGCGGAGGGACAGACCATTTGCGGCGTCGTCCTCGTCCTCTCGGGGGGCAAGGGATCCAACGGCTGGTCCAGCCATTTCCACGCTGCCAGGCTCAGGGGCATATCACCCTGCGCCCTGGTCCTGCCGAAAATCGACTCCAGGACTGGTGTGGCTGCCGTCGTATGCGGCGTGCCCACGGTCGTCGACCTTGAGAATGATCCCTTCAAGGTCATTGAAAACGGGGACCAGGTCACGGTTGACGGAACAAGCGGAATTGTAACCATCTGCAAGGTTTCCGGTTCCGGGCAAGGAGTTTTCTAAAATGAACCAGCCAGCACTTTCGGCAGAATCCAGGAGAGCCGCCACAATGAACCGGATGTACCGGTCGGACATGGCCCTGGTCGGAATATTCTTCGCAGCGATGTGGGTCGTTCTTCTCTTTGTCCTCTTCCAGGTCCACGGGATAGCCCCGGATCGAGCGACCCGGGCGGTCGCCACCGCCACAGCCCTTCTTGTCGGCATTTTTTCCAGCGGTGCTCTTGTGGCTGTCGTAATTCACCTCCGGAAGCGCAGGGAAGACCTCTACCTGGAAGACTGCAACAACGCAGGCCTTTGACACAGAAAGGAAGACGACACGATGGCGGGGAATATGGGAAAGAACCGATTCATGGAAGTTTTCGACGTCCTTTTCATCATGATCCTGTGCTTCACGACGCTTCTCACGACAATGCTGATGAGGGGCAAGGTTCTTGTTGGGTCGGGGAGCGGGGGGGGGATGACCTACACTTTTTCGGCAGGGACCTTCCTCCTGACCTTCCTGAGCCTGGGCACCTACCTGGCTATCGTCATTCCTCAGTCCAACCGGGAACTGGGCGAGATCGTCGAGGGGCTTTACGAAGCTGAAAAAGCGGAGCCTGGAGCAGGAACCTCCCTGGAACCCGCTCCGGCGGGGAACCCCCGATGAACTGGTGGCAGATTCTGAACGGCCTGGCCTGGGCTCTTTCCGCCCTCCTTTTGGGTCTCATGGCCTTCGATTTCATCCGGGTGGAACGACAGCTCACCTCAAAGCGGGAGGAATAGATCATGCCCGAGGAGAAGACAAACCACCTGTCGAAGGTTCTGGGCCCCGTCCACATCTGGGCTTTGGGCGTGGGGATAGTCCTGGTGGGGGAATTCATGGGTTGGAACTTCACCGTGGCCAAGG
>NZ_JAUSCH010000113.1 GCF_030651595.1 Candidatus Oleimmundimicrobium sp.
CCAGCAATCTGGCTAACAAACTCTCGACTCCCAACTAAGAGACTCCCGACTGATGGGCAGATGATTGCCCGCCTCTGGTGGGGCTGATAGCAGATAGCGAATAGAGTATGGAGTATAGTAAAACCAGCAATCTGGCTAACAAACTCTCGACTCCCAACTAAGAGACTCCCGACTAATGGGTTGATGGCGAATAGAGTATAGAGTATGGAGTATGGAGTATGGTAAAACCAGCAATCTGGCTAACAAACTCCCAACTCCCAACTAAGAGACTCCCGACTAAGTGGGTGTTTATTATGAAAAATATTGTATTGATAGGTTTTATGGGTTCCGGCAAAACCACCATAGGTAAGTTACTGGCTGACAAATTGGGCGTTAGTCTTATTGATACAGATAAATTAATTGAGAAAAAATTCGGCAAACAAATAAAGGATATATTTAAAGATGAAGGCGAAGACGCCTTTCGTTTAGTTGAATCAGAAGTTATTAATGAAGTTTCATCTGTTGGGAACAAGGTAATTGCTTGTGGGGGAGGCGTGATTTTAAATCACAAAAACGTGCAAGCTTTAAAGAAAAATGGTTTATTGATTTACTTAAAAGCATCGGCTCCAATTTTATTTGAGCGTATTAGGGAAGAAGGCAGTCGGCCTCTCTTAAATGTGCCCAATCCCAAAGATAAAGTTTCTGAACTTTTAAAGGCCCGTGAATCTTTATACGAAAACGTAGCGGATATTGTGATTGATACGAGCGATATGAATGTAGATAAAGTTGTTAAAGAAATTCAGGAGAAGTTGAATGAGTAATAATCTGCAAGAAAAAAAAGTGAAAGTTAACTTGGATAAAAGAAGTTATGACATTGTAATTGGTTCCGGGTTAATTGATGAGATTGGCTTAAAAATAAAACCCTTAATTTCCTCAAAACGAGTGTTTATTATAAGCAATCCAACGGTTTTTAGTTTATACGGAGACAGAGTTTGCCGCAGTTTAAAAAGCGTGGGATTTGATGTAAATTTTTTAGAAGTTTCGGATGGTGAAAATTATAAGTCACTTGAAACCGCTTACGAGCTTTACGGGCAGCTTATCAATCACAACGCCAGCCGCTTTGACGTAATAATAGCTCTTGGTGGAGGGGTTATAGGAGATTTAGCGGGTTTTGTAGCGGCAACTTATATGAGAGGTTTGCCCTTCATCCAACTGCCTACTACCTTGCTGGCTCAAGTGGATAGTAGTGTTGGAGGAAAAGTTGCCGTCAATCATCCAAAGGCAAAAAATTTAATTGGTTGTTTTTACCAGCCGCGGTTTGTTTTGATAGATATCGATGTTCTCAAAACCCTTCCCGAAAGAGAATTAAAAGTTGGATTGGCCGAGGTAATAAAGTATGGATTTTTAAGCGGGGAAGAATTTTTATCCTTTCTCGAGGAACATATAGAGGATATCTTAGCGATTAATCCAGAGATATTAACAGAGGTAGTTCTACGATGCTGCGAGTTTAAGGCGAGGATTGTTGAGGCAGACGAGAAAGATTTTGGGAAACGCGCGATTTTAAATTATGGTCATACCATCGGCCATGTTATTGAGGCATCTTCGGGTTACAAAAAATACCGGCATGGTGAAGCTATTGCAATCGGAATGGTTTGTGCTGCCAAAATAGCTCAAAAACGCGGCTTGATTCAGGAAGGTTTTGTGAGACAACATGAAGATATTTTAAAAAGAGCGGGACTTCCCATAATGCCACCTTCGTTAGATGCAAAAGATGTGATGAAACATCTTCTTTTAGATAAAAAAAGGTGTGATGAAGATCATGCTTTTGTTTTGTTGAAAGGGATTGGCGAACCTATTATTGAAAGTGTTGCCGGTGATGATATTTTGGAGTCATTGAAACCTTGTCAGTAGATATAATTAGTTTAAGGAAAAAACTAAATCCGATGTTCTTTTAAATTAGGCTAATTATTTCATAAACCTTAACTTTTATTAATCGTTGTAATTAGTTGTTTTTATAATATTCCGGAAGAAATTGATAAGGTTGTCACAGAAGATTTAGATACCTCGTTTTGTTGAAATAGATGATTTTGATAAGGCAAAAACCGAGGGCAAGAAGATCTGAGTTAAAAATCGATTTAGTGTCATCTCATTATAGTCTGGGAATTTTATATGAAGAGATTGGCGAAATTAAACAAGCTATTATACAATTCAAGGAGGCCTTAAAGCTGGATTCTGGAAATGTATCTTACAAGGAAAAACTTTATGAGTTTGAGGAGGAATTTAAATGAATAAAATTTTAATAATAAACGGGCCAAATCTTAACTTGCTTGGGCAAAGAGAGGTTGGAATATATGGTACAGTTACTTTAGATGAGATAAATAAAAATTTGGCAGCTGAAGCAGCTAAAAATCAAGTTGAACTTGATTTTTTCCAATCGAACCACGAGGGTGAAATTGTTGAAAAAATTCAAAAAGCACCGGATGCTTTTCAATTAATAATAATAAATCCGGCAGCATTCACTCATTACAGTATCGCGATAAGAGACGCTATAGCTTCTATAGATATTCCGGTGATAGAAGTGCATCTCTCAAACATATGTGCACGCGAAAGTTTTAGAGAAAAATCTATCACAGCTTCTGTATGCCTCGGACAAATCTCCGGGTTCGGTCCTTTAAGTTATCAAATTGCCCTAGATGCAGCCATAAAACTTTTAAAAAAATAAGCTGGGGGTAAATGTTATAACCAAATTGCGTTTACAAAAGCTAAGAAGCCTGCTTTCAAAAAAGGGCGTTGAAGCGCTCTTGATTTTTAAGCTTCAAAATATCCAATACTTAAGTAATTTTTCTGGCTCAACGGCTTTAATGCTGGTGACGATGACAGATTCCTTTCTTTTAGTTGATTCCAGATATCTCGAGCAGGCAAAGTGTGAGGTAAAATCATCGAATATTAAATTGGTCACAATTAGTTTTTTTGATGAACTTAAACTAATCTTAGATGAATTAAATTTAAAGAGCGTGGGTTTTGAATCCGAGCATTTGACGTATGATAAATTTATAAATCTTGCTAAATGTCTGAGTGACTTTGAATTGGTGCCCTTACGGCATTTTGTGGAAGCTATTCGCGCGATTAAAGATAAGTCGGAAATAGAAAAAATATCGAAAGCTGCTCATATATCTGACTTGGTTTTTAATCAGATAATTGATTTTATAAAACCTGGTTTAGCCGAGGTTGAAATTGCAGCAGAGATTGAGTATCTTATGAGAAAATCTGGCGCGGAAAAGGCATCATTTGATACAATTGTTGCTTCAGGGTCAAATTCAGCCGCACCTCATGCAAAACCAACTGAAAGAAAACTTAAAGTAAATGATTTAGTAAAGATTGATTTTGGGGCGACGTATAAAGGTTATTGTTCTGATATGACAAGAACAATTTTTCTGGGTCGCCCTGATAAAGAAAGGGAAAAAATATACAACTTACTTCTTTCTGCTCAAAAAGCTGCTTTGAGCGGAATAACAAAAGGAATGTCTGCTGAAAAGTTGGATGGCATGGCGAGAAAGATTATATTTGATGCGGGCTATTCTGAAAATTTTGGCCACAATCTTGGCCATGGGGTTGGCCTTGAAGTTCACGAACATCCAACGATTGGTCCAAATTGTGATGATTTGCTTGAAGCAGGAATGGTTTTTACAATTGAGCCGGGAATTTATCTTGAAAATTTTGGAGGGTTTAGGATTGAAGATTTAGTAGTCTTGCACGATGATGGCTTAGAAATATTAACAAAGTCGTCCAAAGAATTAACGGTGCTGTAGGAGGAAAGCAAGGGTAGAGAGTAAGGTTAGCTTTCAGCTCCCAGCCGCCAAGCCTTCAGGGAAAATATTCTCCCCTCCCTTGATGGGAGGGGATTAAGGGGAGGGTGAAGGTGTTTTGTCTTTAACATCTTACATTTTTCTATACCGTGCCTACCGGCAGGCAGGTAATTTTTTTCCCCGTTTTTATTTATTAATTTAACTAGCCATCGAGGCCGCCCGGTACGGGTCAGTATCTGGTAAGGCCGGGCTTATTAATAACTTTTGATTAACAGAATGGAGGAAACATGATTTCGACAAACCAGTTTAAAAATGGTATGACCATTGAACTTGATGAGATTCTTTATACGATAATAAGTTTTCAACATGTTAAGCCGGGGAAAGGCGGAGCTTTCGTGCGGACAAAACTTAAAAATGTAAAAACAGGGGCAGTTATTGATAAGACCTTTAGGGCCGGTGAGAAAGTAGAACAAGCCCGTCTGGAAAGTAAAAAAATGCAATTTTTATATAATGACCAAGATATGTATCACTTTATGGACACACAAATTTATGAGCAAATAGTTTTATCAAAGGAGCAGCTAAGCGAGGTTCTTTTATATTTAAAAGAAAATACTGAAGTTGTTGTTTCCATGTATGAAGGAAATCCAATAGGAGTTGAACTTCCTATTTTTGTTGAATTAGAGGTTATAGAAACTGAACCTGGAGTAAAAGGAGATACGGTTAGCGGAGGAAGTAAATCGGCAATCTTAGAAACAGGAGCAAGCGCGCAGGTTCCTTTATTTGTAAATGTTGGAGATATAATCAAGGTAGATACAAGAACGGGTGGATATATTACCAGGGTTTAAACTTCCCCAAATTCTTTGTATCAAGTATAATTATTATTTAATATATTTTTGGAGGTTGAATGTGAGAGAAAAACCCATTCAGATAACGGATACAACTTTAAGGGATGCTCATCAGTCGCTTTGGGCAACGCGTATGCGAACAGAAGACATGGTTCCAATTTTGGGAAAATTAGATAAAGTTGGTTATCATTCTTTAGAAGTATGGGGAGGGGCAACTTTTGATGCGCCGCTTAGATTTCTTGATGAGAATCCGTGGGATAGATTAAGAACAGTAAAAGGGCATGTTAGAAACACCCCACTGCAGATGCTTTTGCGTGGTCAAAATCTGGTTGGGTACAAGCATTATTCTGATGATATTGTGAGAAAATTTGTGCGGCATGCCGTCAAAAATGGCATTAGTATCTTTAGAATATTTGATGCGTTAAATGACACAAGAAACTTAGAAGTGCCAATCCAGGCAGTTAAAGAAGCCGGGGGGCATGTTCAAGCATCAGTTTGTTACACTATAAGCCCCGTGCATACACTGGAACACTATGTTGAAACTGCTTTAAAGCTTGTGGATATGGGGGCCGATTCTATTTGCATCAAGGATATGGCCGCGCTTCTTTCTCCTTATCGTACATTCAACCTTATTAAGAGAATTAAGAAGGAGATTAATATACCAATTCAGCTTCATTGTCATTATATTGGCGGTATGGCTCCGATGAATTATTTAAAAGCCATTGAAGCCGGGGTTGATATTATTGATACCGCTTCTGCGCCTCTAGCTTTCGGTAATTCACAACCGGCGGTTGAAATGCTTGTGGCTGCACTGAAAGATACTGCTTACGATACGGGGTTAGAGTTAGAATTGCTTTATGAGATAGCGGAGTATTGGGAAAAAGTTCGAGAACGCAGGCATTTTCAGCGAGGGGTAACCTCGTTAACTCATATGAAAGTATTTTCCCATCAGGTACCAGGCGGTATGATATCAAACCTTTACAGTCAACTGCAAGAACAAAAATCTGCCGACAGACTTCCCGAAGTATTGGAAGAAATCCCAAAAGTAAGGGCCGAAGTTGGATATCCACCCCTGGTTACTCCATTAAGTCAAATTGTGGGCACTCAAGCAGTTTTGAATGTTCTTAGCGGAAAAAGATGGGGAGTTATACCAGATGAAATGAAAGCTTATGTTAAAGGTTATTACGGAAGGCCACCTGGTCCCATGGCCCCCGAAATCGAGAAAAAGATTTTGGGTAACGGAGAAAGAATAACTGAAAGACCAGGGTCATTAATTATGGAAACTTTTGAAGATTACGCTAAGGAAATAGGGAATTTAGCTAAAAACGAAGAAGATGTTTTGATGTTTGCTTTGTTTCCGAAGATTGCACGTGAATATTTAGAGCGCCATCAAGAAGGGGTTGAAAAAACGGTATTTTTAACTAGCAGAGAGATTCAAGCAGTCAAGGAGGATGAATATATGGATTTAGAGCAGGTAAAAGAATTAATTAAAGTTTTTGAGCAGAGCGATATTGGTGAATTATCAGTTGAGGAGGATGGGGTAAAGATAAATTTGCGTAAGAATGTTTCTGGTGCTGCAGCCCAAGAAGCATATATTAGCGATTCTTTATCAGCTAAATCTTCCACAGCTGTTGAATCTGACAATACAAAGAAAAAATATCCTAGTAACTGGAAGGAAATTACAACTCCAATGGTTGGAACTTTTTATCGAGCCCCATCGCCTGATGCAGATGCTTTTGTTGAAGTTGGGGATGAAGTGAAAAAAGGTCAAACAGTATGTATTTTAGAGGCAATGAAGTTGATAAATGAGATTGCTATAGAAGAAGATGGGATTATACGAGAAATACTGGTTGAAAATGCTCAGTCTGTCGAGTATGGACAACCTATTTTTTTATATGAGCCCATTTAGTTTAAACATAAAAATAATCGATAAATGAGGTCGTAATTTGTTTAAAAAAATTCTTATTGCAAATCGAGGCGAGATTGCTCTTAGGATTATTAGAGCATGTAAAGAACTTAATATTCCCACGGTGGCAGTTTACTCTGTGGCTGACAGGGATTCTTTACACGTTAAACTGGCGGATGAAGCAATTTGCATCGGTCCGGCACAGAGCGCGCTTAGTTATTTAAATATTCCAAGCATAATAAGTGCGGCGGAACTCACCGGAGCCGAGGCAATACATCCCGGATATGGATTTCTTGCTGAAAATTTACAGTTTGTAGAGATTTGTAAGTCATGCAATCTTTCGTTTATAGGGCCCACAATTAAAACTATGGAGCTAATGGGCCATAAGGCTTCTGCTAAGGAAGAAGTAAAAAAATGCGGAGTTCCTGTTATTCCGGGGACGAATGGCAAAATAAAGAACTTAAATGAGGCTGTAATATTTGCAAACGAGATGGGTTTTCCGGTCATCATTAAGGCATCGGCTGGCGGCGGCGGGAGAGGCATGAGAGTAGCCCAGAACGAGCAAGATCTGCTAAGTCAAATACAAACGGCAGAGTCAGAAGCAAAAGCCGCGTTTGGTGATTCCGAAGTCTATATTGAAAAATATATTGAAGAGCCAAGGCACATTGAGTTTCAAATTTTGGCGGATAAGTTTGGGAATGTAATACATCTTGGAGAACGGGATTGTTCAATTCAAAGGCGTCATCAAAAATTAATTGAAGAGTCTCCCTCAGTTGTTTTAAGTGATGCTTTGCGCACTGAAATGGGCGAGATGGCTGTGAAAATTGCCAAACATGTTAATTATGAAAGTGCCGGAACAATTGAATTTCTTTTGGATAAAAATGACAAGTTTTATTTTATGGAAATGAACACGAGAATACAGGTTGAGCACCCGGTGACCGAAATGGTGACGGGAATCGATATTGTAAAAGAACAGATAAGGATTTCCGCGGGTGAAAAAATTAAACATACTCAAGATCAAATTAAATCCAATGGACACGCAATTGAGTTTAGAATAAACGCGGAAGACCCGAGCAAGAATTTTATGCCTCAAGCCGGAGAAATAAAGCTTTTTAACCCTCCCGGCGGGCCTGGAGTCAGAGTAGATAGTCATATCTATTCCGGCTATAAAGTGTCCCCTTATTACGATTCGTTATTAGCAAAGCTTATAGTCTTGGGAGAAGACAGGGAGGAAGCTATTGCAAGGGCCAAAAGAGCTCTTGGTGAGTTTGTAATTGTTGGCATAGAGACCATTATTCCATTTCATCTAAAAGTAGTTGATAATGCCTTTTTTAGAAAAGGAGAGGTTTACACGAACTTTGTAACAAGGCGTATAATGGAAGATTAGCTTAAGGTTGAGGTAAAAATGGAAAAACATGAACAAGAATTAGAGTTAAATAATTTTAAAATCTCAAAAAGCGTACTGGAGTTAATCGCGGGTTTAGAAACGATTGAAGTTGAAGGGGTTGCTGGTTTAAGTGGAACCGTTGTGGAAGGTATTAAAGATTGGTTTACAAAAAAACAACAGTCAAAAGGAGTTAAGGTGTTAATTGAAGATGATGTTCTTTCGATTATTCTTCATGTGACCCTTGACTATGGCTATGTTATCAGCGAAGTAGCGAGAAAAATTCAAACCAACGTTAAGGATACATTAGAGACAATGATGGGTATTAAGGTGAAGAACGTTGATGTTTTCATTGACAATATTAATTTTTCTAAATAGGACGGGAACTAATTAAATGGTAGAGAGAAGAAGGGCTAGAAAAGTAGCTTTAGAAATTCTCTATCAAAAAGACATTTTAGATGAGTCTATTGATGAGATAATTAAGGCACGGAAACTCGCCGGAAAAGAAAGCAAAATTCCGGAATTTGCGGTCAAATTAGTAAATGGCGTGGAAAAATATCGAGATAAAATAGATAAAATAATTAAAGAACATACTGATAACTGGTTAATTGAAAGAATGCCGATAGTTGATAGAAACATAATTCGCATTGGAGTGTACGAAATGATTGCCGAACCAGATATTCCCATTAGCGTATCGATAAACGAGGCAATAGAGCTCGCTAAAACATATGGTTCATCTGAGTCAAGTAAGTTTGTAAACGGTATCCTTGGACAAATCGCTAAGGAAAAAAAGGATGAAAAAGCTTAAATCTTAGGAGTGTTAATATTGGGCGAAAATAAAGAAAAAAATTTTGGTGAGTTGATGGATAGGCTCAATGAAATAGTAGATTTGGTTCAACAAAAAGATATAAATTTAGAGAAATCTCTTGATTTATTAGAGGAAGGCATTGAGTTAGCCAACAAATGTACGGAGAAAGTGGACCAATTTAATGTTGAGAATATGGTGCAACTTAAAGAAGAAGGGGTCTAAGTGCTTTTGTCAAAGTATCCCGAAGATAAACGCCTTCTTATTGAAGACGCTCTGACCAATTTTTTCCCTCCGACAGGCAACTATCCCGAATTACTTTATAAGGCGATAAGATACAGTCTTCTCTCTGGAGGAAAACGATTTAGGCCAATTTTGGTTCTTGCCACCGCCGAAATTTTTGGAATGAATCCGATTGATGTAATACCTGTAGCATGTGCTATAGAATGTGTTCACACATATTCTCTTATTCATGATGATTTGCCTGCTATCGATGATGATAATATTAGACGGGGTAAACCAACATGTCATATTGCATTTGGTGAAGATATGGCAATTTTGGCAGGAGACGGCCTGTTTGCTGAAGCATTTTATTTGATAGCGAAAAGGCAGAAAACTGATAACCCAAGTAAAATAGTGCATGTAATTGAGGAATTATCAGAGGCTTCCGGCCCCAGAGGCATGGTTGGAGGCCAAGTTTTAGATATTTTATCTAGCGGTAAAAAGATTGATTTAAATACACTTAAGTTTATACATATCCATAAGACAGGCAGATTAATAAGAGCTTCTTGCCGGATTGGAGCAATTCTTGCAGGGGCTTCCGCTAAGGAGTTAAAAGCTGTTTCCAACTATGCGGAGCACTTAGGTTTGGCTTTTCAAATTACCGATGATATTTTGGACGTAATTGGCAAAACAGCTTCTTTAGGGAAAGAACCAGGGAGCGATGAGCGTAAAAACAAAGCGACTTTCCCAAGCATCTTCGGTTTGGAGCACTCAAAAGAGCTTGCTAAGAAAGCAGCTGATGATGCCAAAGAGGCACTTAAAGACATTGATAAAGATACAAGTCCTTTGGCGAGCTTGGCCGATTTTGTTTTCGAGCGCGATAAGTAAAAAGAGGTTTTAAATGGCAAAAATACTCAATAAAATATCTTATCCCTCTGATTTAAAAAAGCTATCATCTAATAAATTGAGGGACCTTGCAGAGGAGATACGGGAAGAAATAATTAATGTAGTATCTAAAAATGGGGGGCATCTGGCGTCAAGCCTTGGCGTTGTTGAGCTTACTATCGGCCTTCATCTTGCGTTAAACTGTCCGGAAGATAAGATCGTCTGGGATGTTGGCCATCAGTCATATGCACATAAAATTTTAACCGGGCGACGTAAAAAATTTAAAACATTAAGACAATACAATGGAATTAGCGGTTTTCCTAAGCGTTCGGAAAGCAAGTACGATGTTTTTGATACAGGTCATGCCAGTAATTCTATTAGTGTTGCTTTAGGATTGGCTGAAGCGAGGAAGCAACGTTGTGGTAATGAGACCATTGTAGCGGTTATGGGCGACGGGTCTCTTACCGGGGGAGAAGCTTACGAGGGGCTTAACCAGGCGGGGCATCTTGGCACACCCTTAATTGTTATATTGAACGATAACGAAATGTCAATTTCTAACAACGTAGGAGCTTTTTCCGCCTATCTTTCGAGAATACGGTTTGATCCAACCTTGTATAAAATTAGAGAAGAGATAGAAGAACGAATTATTAAAATAATAAAAAACATACCTACCATTGGAGCTAAAGTATCCCAAGCTGCCGAGGGGTTAAAAGAGAGTTTTAAACACGTAATTATTCCTGGTATGATATTTGAAGAGTTAGGGTTTAAATATATTGGACCCATCGATGGTCATAAAATTGATTCAGTTGTTTCGGCGATTAATCTTGCGAAGGAAGTTAAAAAACCGGTTTTAATTCATGTTGTTACTAAGAAAGGGAAGGGTTATCCTCCAGCTGAAAAGTGTCCGGATAAATTTCACGGAGTTGGTTCTTTTATAATTAAAACCGGGGAAAGCGCAATAAAGGACAAAAAGCCCACCTACACAAATTTTTTTGGCGATGCAATGGTGGAATTGGCTTCGAAAAATAATCGAATAGTAGGTATCACTGCCGCAATGTCCGGCGGAACAGGTTTGAGCAAATTTGCCGAGTTTTTCCCAGACAGGTTTTATGATGTCGGAATTGCGGAGCAGCATGCTGTAACGTTTGCTGCCGGGTTGGCACTGGATGGACATCTTCCCGTGGTTGCCATATATTCAACTTTTCTTCAAAGAGCTTTTGACCAAATTATTCAGGATGTGTGTCTACAAAATCTTCACGTTATTTTTGCTGTAGACAGAGCAGGGCTTGTAGGCGAGGATGGCCCCACACATCATGGTGCATTTGATCTTACGTACTTGCGTCAAATTCCCGGGATGACAGTTATGGTTCCTAAAGATGAAGCGGAATTGCGCAATATGTTATATACCGCTACTAAACTGAATGGCCCGGTGGCCATAAGATATCCCAGAGGGCCCGTCTTGGGGGTAAAATATAGCAAACGTTTTAAAAAGATTAAAGTAAGCGAAGCGGAAATAGTTAAAGAAGGGAAAGATGTTTGTTTGCTGGCCATTGGCAGAATGGTTCAAAAATCTTATGAAGCGTGTAATGTTTTAGAGGATATGGGCATTTCTTGCACTTTAGTAAATGCCAGGTTTGTTAAGCCGCTTGATGAAAAAACAATCTCTGAACTTGCTATGAAACACAAACTAATTGTTTCAATTGAAGAAAATACGTTGCTGGGAGGATTTGGCAGCAGCGTTTTGGAGTTATTGGCCGCTAAGGGAATTTCTGTGCCCTTTTTGCAACTTGGCTTACCAGATAATTTTATTACTCATGGTCCTATTAATATATTACTTTCTGAGAACGGACTTGATGGTGCCGGGATAGTTGCGGCTATTAAAGAAAAGATTAAACAAATTAAAGGATTTCAAGTTAGGCTTTAATGGAAAAAAAAAGACTCGATACTTGTCTGGTAAAATTAGGTAAGTTTAATAACGAAAAAAGAGCTAAAGCTGCTATTTTGGAGGGGAGAGTTTTTGTTGACGGAAATCTTGTCGATAAAGCCGGAACTCTCGTTTCCCTATCAAGTGATATAGTGGTTCGTGAAAATGAGGAAGAATTTGTTTCGAGAGGCGGAAGAAAATTAGAAAAGGCGTTAAAGCATTTCGGTGTAGATGTTAAAGATAGGGTTGTTTTAGATGTTGGGTCCTCAACGGGTGGATTTACTGACTGCCTGCTTAAAAGGGGAGCAAAATTAGTTATAGCTGTTGATGTTGGTTATGGCCAGCTGGCTTGGCGGTTACGCAAAGATCCCAGGGTTTTTGTTTTAGAAAGAACAAATATAAGATATTTAACACCAGATAAGCTACCAACTCAGCCAAACATGGTTGTTATCGATGTATCATTTATATCGGTAAAAAAGATTATCGACAACATAAAGAAACTTGTTAAAAATGACGCGGAATATTTAATCTTAATTAAACCGCAGTTTGAAGCGAAAAGGGAACTCATTGGAAAAAAAGGAATAGTGAGAGACCCGAAGACTCATCAGGGAGTTTTAACGGATATGTGGAAGTTTTTTGAAGAAGAGGGCTTTGTTGCGCGGGGATTAGATTTCTCTCCAATTTTAGGAGTTAAAGGGAATATGGAATTTTTATTTTATTTGAAGTCAAATAAAAAAGAGATTAAAGACGATAATTCAACTACTATAGTTGAGAAAGTTGTTTCGGAAGCACACAAGTTTCTATTAAAATCTCAGAAGGAAGGCTAATGAAAAGAATTGCGATAGTTATTCATACAAGAAAACCAAAAGCAAAAAAAGTCGCGCTTAAGCTTATCCCTTGGCTAAACGAGCAAAATATTAAAGTGTTGATGACTAAAAGCGATGCTTTAGACATCGGACATGTTGGTTTAGGCGTTGAAGAAGATGTTTTTACTGAAAAGGCCGACTTACTAATTGCCTTGGGTGGGGATGGGACCATACTTAGGGCTGTTAGGTTGCTAAAGGGGAGAGATGCACCAATTCTCGGAGTTAACTTGGGCAAACTTGGTTTTCTTGCTGAAGTCAATGCCGATAAACTTTTCAATGTGTTTTCTCAAATTATTAAAGGAAAATATAAACAAGACAGAAGGATGCTTCTTAGATGTGAAATAATTAAAGATGACAAAGTTATCTTTACGCAAGATGTTTTAAATGAAGTCGTAGCTGGAAGAGGAGCTCGTCATAGGCTTACGAAGATAGAAGTCGATATCAATGGGAAACCTTTTAAAAGTTATTCAGCCGATTCGGTAATTTTTTCTACGCCAACTGGTTCAACTGCTTATTCTCTGTCCGCCGGGGGGCCCATTGTGTCACCTAAAACAAAATTAATTATTATGACGCCGGTTTGCCCTCATTCTTTCTTTAATCGAAGCATAGTTTTATCTAAAGAGGATGAGATTATTCTGAGCTGTCCAGATAAACAAAAGGGATTCACGCTATCTTTTGATGGTATAACTCACATCAAAGAAGAAAATTTCAGTTATTTAAGAATATCTATTTCACCCAACGAGGTCTCTCTTATTAGATTAGCTGAGTATGATTTTTATACTACTCTGAAGGAGAAATTAGATATTTGGACTCGAATGGGGGATTAATCTTAGATGCTTCAGGAACTCCACATAAAAAATCTTGCGCTTATAGATGAGTCCTATGTGGAATTTGATAAGGGACTAAACGTATTGACCGGTGAAACGGGTGCAGGCAAGACCGTGCTGGTTCAAGCCATTAACTTGTTGGTGGGAGAAAGAGCCGATTACTCGTTTATTCGTACCGGATGCGAGGAGGCTTGTGTCGAAGGTTCGTTTTTGTTACAAAACACTACCAACGAAGCGCTTGAATATTTGGATACTGCTGATTTAGATGAAGATGCCCGGCAGTTTGTAATCTCTCGCAAAATTTCGCGGGACGGTAAAAATAAATGTTATATCAACGGCAAGATTGTTACTCTGAATTGCCTTAAAGAAATGGGAAATTTTTTGGTTGATTTTCATGGGCAACACGAGCATCAATCTCTTTTAAAAACCTCAAGCCATCTTGAATTTTTAGATAGATATGCCGGACGGGAAGACCTGGATTTAAGGGGAAAATACTCAAAAACTTACGAAGAATTAAAAAAGATGTCTTCCAATATTAAAAAGTTAAAAAATGAAACGCAAGAACGCTCCGGAAAAGAAGATTTGCTTCGTTTTCAAATTGAAGAAATTAAAAATAGCAATTTAAGAAGTGGTGAAGAAGAGGACTTAATTAAAGAAAGAGATGTTTCGAGAAATGCTGAAAAAATTTGTGAAGCGGTAAATTTAGCACGTGACGCTCTTTCGGGAGATTCGCAATACTCCGCGTATGATTTTATAGCTAAAGCCGAAGGTTCGGTGGCGCGGGTTTCTGAATTTGACGTTCAATTAGATGAGATTTACAAGAGAATTGAAAGCGTCTCTTTGGAGGTTGATGATTTAGGGCAACTGCTTCGCGCTTATGTTGAAAAGTTTCAATATAATCCCAACAGACTTGATAATATTGAAACCAGGTTAGCCACAATTAATGCTTTGAAGAGGAAATATGGAGAAACTATCGATGAAATTTTGCGTTTTTCAAATCAAGCTCAAGTTGAACTTGATTCTTTAATGACGGCGGAAAGCCTTCTTGGTAATTCAGAGCTTAAATTGGCTGAAAAATACAATGAACTATCGGCTTTTGCTGAAGAACTTTCCAAAAAGCGCAAGAAAGCCGCATTGGATTTTGAAAAAGAGGTTATCAAGCAACTATGTGATTTAAACATGCCAAAAGTAAAATTTGGAGTCCAGATTTTAAGTAAAGAATCTACAGAGCTTGATGATGGTTTAACTGTGTTAGGCAAAAAATGTAAATTTAATTCTGACGGTGTTGATACAGTTGAATTTTTAATATCGCCAAATCCGGGGGAGCCCTTAAAACCTTTGGTTAAAATTGCTTCAGGCGGGGAAATGTCTCGGATCATGCTTGCATTGAAAATTGTTCTGGCAAATATAGATTCTATCCCCACACTAATATTCGATGAGATAGATAGCGGGGTTGGTGGAAAAACGGCTGGTTTTGTTGGGCAAAAAATGAATTTTCTCTCAGAAACACACCAATTAATTTGCATTACTCATCTTCCTCAAATTGCTGCTTTCGCCAATCGTCATTTCCGGGTTTTTAAAAAGGAAGCAGAGAATAAAACACAAACATTTGTCGAGACACTTTCTTTTAATGATAGAATTGCTGAGATAGCTCGTATGCTGGGGGGCAAAGGCGATCCGACAGAACTTTCTAAAAAACATGCTCTGGAATTAATCAATCTGGCAAAAAAAATAATCGGGAGGCATGTTGTTTAAAGAAAAATACATTAAAAAGTACACGTTGAGTATTTATAGAAAGCGCCGAAATCGCTCTCTTTTTTGCATTGGGGTAGTAATTTCTTTGGTTGTTTTGTTTTCCATTTATTATTTTATCGTCAGGAGGGGTATGCTTGCCGGAGCTGAACAGCAGCCCAAAAACGCTTTAAAAGTTGAAGAAACCAGCATTGAGCTTTATCCGGTCTTTTGCCAAGTGGGCTCGACAAATTTATTTCTTTCTTTGCCGGTTGAGATATTTGATGTCCTTGGTTTAGGCTATCATCAAGCGAGCGAGGCAAATGCATTTGAATTAATGCCTCTGGGAGAAGAGATTAAACTTTCAAAGGGTGAAAAAATTGTGTTGAAAAAAAACAATGAGATTAATGGATTAAGCTATTTCATTATGTTTAGTCGCGGGAGAGACACTTCACCAACTTCCGCAGCGGATATAGCAGTTACTCCTAATACCTGGATAAGAAGTCCGATTGACGGAAGAGTGACAAAAATTAAAACATATTATTTGTATGATAAATTTGAAGATTTTCACGTTGAAATTGAGCCCTTGGGACATCCCGAATTAAGGTTAGTGCTTATCCATCTTGATGACTTAGATGTGAAAGAAGGAGATATAGTTAAGGACAAAGAAACACTATTAGGAAAGGTTAGAGACTTTGGGCAAAAATTTGAGTCTCAAATAGAACGTCATATTCCAAAGGAGTGCGACCACGTTCATTTACAAGTCAACAAGCACGTAGAAGGGGAAGATTAGTTTAAATGCAGCATATTGGAATCGCTAAGTTGGGCAAAAGAACAAAAAGCCTTGTTAAACGTCTTAAAGCCGGCGATATTGCGATAATTGATCATGTTGATTTGGACAGAGTAACGGCCGAATCTTTAATCGATGCCGGCGTTGAGGTTGTAATCAATGCTTCTTCTTTTATTTCTGGGAGATACCCCAACATTGGCCCTCTCTTAATGGCCTCAGAAGGAATCTACCTTATTGATGCGGTGGAAGAAGATGTTTTTAATCAAATAAAAGAGGGAGACGAAATAGTTGTTCGAGGCGACAAGATTTTCCATAAGGGCAAGGTGTTAGCCAGTGGTAAGACACTAACTGTCCCAATAATTAAAGAAAAAATGGAAGAAGCAAAAAAAAATATCGGAGCGGAATTAGAAAAATTTGCAACCAATACGCTTTATTATATGCAGAAAGAGAAAGACTTGCTTTTAGAGGGAATGAAGGTTCCGGAGTCTTCCGTCAATTTTAATGGTCGTCACACCTTAATTGTTGTTCGAGGACATCACTATAAGGCTGATTTAAAGATATTGCGTTCTTATATTAAAGAAGTAAGGCCTATATTGATTGGAGTTGACGGAGGTGCCGATGCGTTACTTCAAGAAGGATATAAACCTGATATAATTGTAGGAGATATGGATAGTGTTTCGGATGAAGCATTAAACAGCGGAGCCGAATTAATAGTTCACGCATATAAGGATGGTAGCGCGCCGGGGCTTGAGCGTTTAAAGAAAATGAACTTACCCTCAAAGTTATTTAACGCGCTGGGGACAAGTGAAGATATTGCAATGATTCTTGCTTACGAAAAGGGCGCAGATTTAATTGTAGCTGTCGGAACACATGCTAATCTGGTAGAGTTTTTAGATAAAGGAAGAGCGGGAATGGCAAGCACTTTTTTGGTGAGGCTTAAGATTGGCGAAAAGCTTGTTGACGCAAAAGGGGTAAGCAAGCTTTATCAGAGCAGGGCAAAGATTTCTCATTTAATAATCTTGGTCTTTGCGGCTTTCACAACTACCATTACTATAATTATGTCTTCCACAACCATAAGAGGAATTCTTAGACTGATAATTTTAAAAATTCGATTATATTGGGGCTTTTAAAGGAGATTGTTTATGTTAGATTTTAAGTACCATATAACTTCAATTGTTGCTGTATTTCTTGCTTTGGCTTTAGGAATACTTTTGGGTTCGGTAATCGTGGACAAAGGGATTATAGCAGAGCAGCAGCAAGCTTTAATTAATAGCGTTAAGGCTGATGTAAAGCAGATTCAAGAGGAGAATCGTTCTTTAAAAAAAGAGCTTGACGATGCTAACCAGTTACAAGGCGGCATATTCCCCCTGGTTGTTCAAGAACGGCTCTCTCAAAAGAATATTGTTTTTATTTCAAGTTCGCTTGTTTCTGATACCCTTAAAGAGACTTTATCCGAGTCCGTTGAGAAGGCCGGAGCGAAAAGTTTACATATTAGAATTTCCGCCATTTCGGTCTTGGATGATCCGAAGAAAAAAAGCCGGTTAGCTTCATTTTTTCCGGAAGAAAATTTATCCGATGATGAATTAAAATCGAAGTTGATTGAAGAGATTGCCGTCGAATTGGCCACTCCTTCCAACAAGACTCTTCTCAAAGAATTAATAGATTTGGAAATTTTAGAGATGAAAGGTGACGGAAGTTTGCCGGCAAATGGTTTTGTATTTATCGGTGCCGACTTATCCAAATTTGACCCCGAGATTATTGATTTGCCCTTGATTGGAAAACTTAAAGAATTTGGTTTGCCTTTGGTGGCGGTAGAAGTCGAAAAGGTGAGTAATTCCTCCATCCCGCTTTATCAAAATGCCGGTATTTCAACCGTAGATAATGTTGATGCTCTTTCGGGACGGGTTTCTTTGGTTTACACATTACGGGGAGTCTTTGGTAATTTTGGCGTAAAACCATCAGCGGAAAAACTATTACCCATAGGAATTTCCAAATGAATTTGGAGGAATTGGTGACAAAAATAGTTGCGCTAATTCCGGCATATAACGAGGGGGAGAGAATCGCGAAAACGGTTGAGTCTTTAAAAAAAGTCTCCTCAATTACAAGAATTGTCGTAGTTGACGATTGCTCAACTGATGATACGGCAAAAAAAGCCAGTGAAGCCGGTGCGGAAGTTTTTGGCTTAGAAGAGAACATGGGCAAAGGTGGAGCTTTAAATAAGGCCCTAAAAGGACTGGATTATGATATTTTATTATTAATAGACGGAGATTTAAGTGAGTCTGCTTCTGAAGCATGCAAGATATTGGAGCCGGTGATTGACGGCAGCGCTGATATGACAATTGCCGATTTCCCAAAACCCGATAAAAAAGGCGGGTTTGGCCTGGTAAAAGGATTGGCTCGATGGGGGATATGGAAGCTTACGGGAACACAAATGAATGAGCCATTGTCGGGTCAGCGGGCCATAAGGAGAAACGTTATCGAGAGTATAAATAAATTTAGCGGTGGTTTTGGAGTCGAGGTTGGTATGACGATAGATGCGCTTCAAAAAGGATTTAAAGTAAAAGAGATACCGACCTCAATGTCACACGCCGAGACGGGTAGAGATATTCGGGGATTTATGCACAGAGGCCATCAGTTTTTAGATGTTTTTAAAGTTATTTTAAGTCGACTGAGGTAAAAATCATGCGTTTATTTATCTTTTTTACTATATTATCTTTTCTTGTTAGTTCATTTTTGATTAAATATCTCCTCCCTATGTTGGCCTCGTCTAAATACAATTGTTTAAATTTTCGAAATAAATTATTGCCTGCGGGAACCGGTTTGCTGTTTCCCGTGGTCTTTTTGATTACAATTATTTTAACAACGTTTTTTCATGGAAGAGATTTTTCAATAGCCGGCATGACCCTTCTCGTTTTGCTTGTTTTGGTTTTGGGGCTTGCGCTTCTTGGTTTGCTTGATGATCTTCTGGGCGACAAAAGCGTTGGTGGATTTAAAGGGCACTTTGGAGAGCTTGCCCGGGGTAATTTAACTACCGGGTCACTTAAAGCTATCGGCGGAGGATTACTTTCTTTTTTTGCCGCAGCTCCTTTTTCTACAAGTCTTTTTACCCAAATCATCAACACGTTTGTAATTGCTTTGTTTATAAATACATTCAATCTTTTGGATCTTCGCCCCGGACGAGCTCTTAAAGTTTTTTTAATATTGGGATTAATTGTATCCATTTTTTTATGGCGAAGTGTCAGCTGGAGTATTTTGGGTATTTTTATTGGCCCTGCCGTTGTGTTGCTCTGGGTTGATTTAACAGAAAGAGGTATGCTTGGAGATGTAGGTTCAAATGTTTTGGGCGGAGTAGTGGGATTTATTAGCGTTGCTAATTTTAATTGGACCGCAAATCTCTTTATTTTGATAATTTTAGTTATCATTAATGTATACTCTGAAAGTAATTCTATTTCGATGTTTATTGAAAGAAACTTTATCTTGCGTTGGTTGGATGAGTTGGGAAGAAAAAAAATTTAGGGAGGTTTTATTTTGGCCAAGCACATATTTATCACCGGGGGAGTTGTTTCATCGCTTGGAAAGGGGATTACCGCAGCCTCTTTGGGTCGTTTGCTTAAGAGCAGAGGGCTTAAAGTAACAGTTCAAAAACTGGACCCTTATTTAAATGTTGACCCGGGGACCATGAGTCCATATCAGCATGGTGAAGTTTTTGTGACCGACGATGGTACTGAAACTGATTTGGACTTGGGACATTATGAGCGATTTATAGATGAGAATTTAAAGCGTGGGAGTAATGTTACAGCGGGTTCAATTTATTGGTCAATTGTTACCAAAGAACGTCGGGGTGACTTTTTAGGGGGAACGGTTCAGGTAATTCCACATGTGACCAATGAAATTAAAGAGAGAATTTTAATGCTCGGCAAGGAAAATGAAACCGATGTAGTTATAACCGAGATTGGTGGAACCGTTGGTGACATTGAAAGTCTTCCTTTTCTTGAGGCTATCCGGCAATTCAGAAAAGATATAGGGAAAGAGAATGTATTTTATATCCACGTCACTTTAATCCCTTATTTAAACGCCTCCTCGGAATTAAAAACAAAGCCCACTCAGCACAGCGTTAAAGAGTTACGTAGCATTGGTATTCAGCCGGATGCAATTGTGTGTAGGTCTGAGCGTTCTATCAATGACGAGATTAGAAGAAAAATAGCTTTATTTTGTGATATCGACTCAAACGCTGTAATTTCGGCGGTGGATGTGGATACTATTTACGAAATACCGCTTATTCTTCATAAAGAGGGGCTTGACGATATAGTAGTTCAACATTTAAATCTTGCTAAAGAAAAAGCAAACCTTGTTGAATGGGAAAAGTTGGTTGAAAAAATAAAAGGATTGAAAAAAACTATAAGAATTGCTTTGGTTGGGAAATATGTAAAACTGCCCGACGCTTACTTAAGTATTGTTGAATCGTTGAAGCATGCCGGTTTTTATCACGGAGTTGATATTGAAATTAAATGGGTAGATGCCGAGATGATTGAGCTTAAAGAAGTTGGGAAGAAGTTGGCAGACGTTGATGGAGTTTTAGTTCCCGGGGGATTTGGGATTAGAGGAATTGAGGGGAAAATTAGCGCGATAAAGTATGCAAGGGAAAATAAGATACCTTTTCTTGGAATTTGTTTGGGTATGCAATGTGTTGTGGTTGAGTTTGCCCGTAACGTTGTCAAACTTAAGGATGCTAACAGTTCAGAGTTTGATTCCACTACGTCACATCCGGTGATTGATTTATTGCCGGATCAGAAAGATGTTGAGGATATGGGTGGAACCATGAGGCTTGGTCTTTACCCTTGTAAAATTGACAAAAAAACCAAGACTTATGAAGCATATAAAGAAGAGCTTGTATATGAACGTCACAGGCATCGCTATGAGGTTAATAATAAATATAGACAATTGCTTATTGAAAACGGCCTTGTTTTAAGCGGTTTGTCTCCCGACAAGAGATTGGTTGAGATAGTGGAAATTTCTAATCATCCTTGGTTTATAGCTTGTCAATTCCATCCTGAATTTAAATCAAGGCCGAATAGGGCACATCCTATATTTAGAGAATTTATTGGAGCCGCGATAATAAAAAGTGAGGGTGATGGACGGATCAAGTGAAAGGAGAAAAAATGATTGACCCCATTCGTTTAGTTAAAACTTTTGTCGAACTTGCTCAAATTAATAGCGAAAGTTTTAAAGAGGGAAAATTGGCAACTTTTATTGTCAATAAGATGGCGAGCATGGGTATTGACGTAAGAGTTGACATTTCTCTGGAGCAGATTAAAAGCGATACAGGAAATTTAATTATCAGATTTCCCGGAAATAAATCTGTCCCGAGGATTTTATTTATGGCTCACATGGATACTGTTTCGCCGGGCAAAGGCATTCAGGTAATGGTTGAAAACGATGTGATTCAAAGTGTTGGGGATACAATATTAGGAGCTGATGACAAAGCCGGTATTGCTGCGATCATCGAACTTGTTGAAGTTTTGAATTATGAGCGAATTGAACATGGTGACATTATGGCAATTCTAACGGTAGCTGAGGAAAAGGGTAGTATTGGTGCCAAAAATATAGATTACAAAAATTTAAAGACAGATTATGCTTTTGTTTTGGATGGCGAGGGGCCGGTTGGAGGGATAATTACCCAAACTCCTACACAAAATATCATAAAAGCAAAGTTTATCGGTAAATCAGCCCATTCCGGGATTTCACCTGAAATCGGAATAAATGCTATTCAGGCGGCGTCAAATGCAATTTCAAGGATGAAGCTGGGAAGATTAGACGAAGAAACTACGGCAAATATTGGCGTGATTAGAGGTGGCACGTCCTTTAATGTAGTTGCCTCCGAGACCTACGTTGAGGGCGAAGTGAGGAGTTTTTCAATGGAAAAACTTAAAACTCAAACTGAACATATAATGGATTGTTTAACCGAAAGCGCGAAAGATATTGGAGCCGAGGTTAAAATTAATACCGTTCGCGGTTTTACCGGTTACAACTTGAAACCAGATAATAAAGCTATAGCCATTGCTTCGGAGGCTATTAAAAAGGCGGGTTTGACACCCAAATTAGTAACAACCGGCGGCGGGAGCGACGCAAACGTGCTGAACGAGAAAGGGATTGACGCGGTCAATTTAGCGACAGGGATGGTTAATCCTCACTCGAAAGATGAATCAATTACCGTAAAAGAGCTTGAATCATTAACCAAAGTATTGTTAGAGATTGTAAAAATTGCTTTACAAAATAAGATATGATTGATTTTAGAGAAGGTACTGTAAATGAAATTGTTAGACGAAGAAAAGACCTCACAGAGATTAAAGTTAAACTTGAGGTTGATACTTGTATTGCAGTAAATTTAGACTCTTTAACTGGGGATATAGCTATTGGAGACAGAGTTGTTTTAAACACGACGGCAGTTGAACTTAATCTGGGAACCGGCGGGAAACACTTTGTTTTGTGGAACTTTAGACATCATGTCATAAAAGCTTCCGGGGCCGGCCACATAATGAAACTTAGATATACGCCTCTCCAATTGAAACTTCTTTCCGTAGAAGAACAAAAAAGTCCCTACCATAAAGTTATGCAAAACACTGACTTAAAAGGAATGCCAGTTATAGTCGGCAGCATTCATAGCCAGTTACCGGCTGTTGCGGCTACTATTAAAAATATCGATTCCTCGGTTAAAATTGCTTACGTGATGACGGATGGAGGTGCTTTACCCATCGTTTTCAGCGACCTGGTTTATAAACTCAAAACATTAAACCTTATTGATGCAACCATAACTGCAGGTCATGCATTTGGCGGCGACTATGAAGCGATAAATGTTTACAGCAGTTTAATTGCCGCTAAATATGTTGCTAAAGCAGATATTGCAGTGGTAATTATGGGGCCGGGAATTACCGGAACAGATACCCCTTTGGGTTTTAGCGGTATTGAGCAGGGGGAAATTATTAATGCCGTCCATAATTTAAATGGTCAAAGCATAGCTATCCCCCGGATAAGTTTTAGCGACAAGCGAGAGCGGCACTATGGAGTAAGTCATCATACACTTACTTGTTTATCTAAAGTGGCTTTGGCAAGCTCTGTGGTCACTTTGCCTGAAATGTCCGCGGATAAGATGGAAATTGTCAATAATCAGTTTAGACAGTGCGGGGTAAATTCCAAACACAAAATAGAGATCATGGCCAATGACGAAACTTTGTCCTCACTTGAAAAATATGATTTAAAAGTAACAACGATGGGCAGAACCTCTTCTGAAGAGCCGGAGTTCTTTAAGGCAGCCGGTTGCGCCGGTCTTTATGCCCTGAGATTACTGAAAAGATCAGGTGAAAAGATTGTCGGAAGCTGAGTATTTTGACAAAAAGTTTAAAAAGATAAAATCTAAAGTCATGTTCAAGGGCAAAATTTTAAATTTGCGATTAGATGAGGTTGAGTTGCCCAACGGAAAGATAGTGGAGCGTGAGGTTGTTGAACATAAAGGGGCAGTTGGCATAGTGCCCGTCACATCGGATAATGAAGTTGTTCTAATTAAGCAGTACAGGTACCCCATCGATAAAGTAATTTGGGAGATACCGGCTGGATTACTCGACGAAGATGAGAGCCCTTTAAGTTGTGCTATCCGCGAATTAAAAGAAGAAACGGGATATACCGCCAAGACATTTATCAAGATGGCTGAATTTTATCTTACTCCGGGAAACAGCAATGAATACTTTCATCTCTATTTGGCGAAAGACTTAACAGAAGGAGACACGAAACTCGAAGATGATGAATTTTTAGAGTTAAAACATGTTTCTTTAGAAAATGCTTTAAAGTTAGTTATGAGTAATGAAATTAAAGACGCAAAAACTATGATTGGCTTTTGTTTGGCCGAAAAAATTCTTAAAAATCAAAAAGATAAGTCATGAAAGAACTATTAAGAAATTATTTAAATTATCTAAGTGTCGAAAAAGGTTTAGCAAAGAATTCAATTGAGGCTTACAAAAGAGATTTAACAAATTATCTTGAGTTTCTTAAGAAAAAAAACATTAGCTCGGCCGATAAAATAGATTATCAAATCATTTTGGATTACCTAACTAAACTTAAAAAAAAAGGTTTAGCTGCTAGCACAATATCTCGAAACGTGGCGGCAATAAAAACATTTCACAAGTTTTTGGTTCAAGAAGGGGTAACGGAAAATTTTCCCACTGTAAATCTTAAATTTCCTAAAGTTCCCCGAAAACTTCCAAGGGTATTTTCAGTTGACGAAATAATAAATTTACTCAATCAGCCGAATGGTGTCACTCCGGCCGGGCTAAGAGATAAAGCAATTTTAGAGTTTCTTTATGGTGCGGGAATTAGGGTATCTGAGCTGGTTTCTTTAAACGTTGAAGATATAGATTTTGAGTCCGGTTATATTCGTGTTTTTGGGAAAGGCTCCAAAGAACGCATTGTGCCGATAGGTTCTTATGCCTTAGAGTCTGTTTCTAATTATATAAAAAACGGCAGGATAAAGATGACAAAAGGACGTTACGGCAGCGCGCTTTTTCTAAATCAACGGGGCGGGAGATTGACCCGGCAAGGTTGTTGGAAGCTCTTGAATAAATATGCCGGACAAGCCGGTTTGAAGAACATTCATCCTCATTCACTGCGTCACTCCTTTGCAACTAACTTATTACAAGCAGGAGCCGATTTGCGTTCCGTTCAGGAGATGCTTGGCCATGCGGATATATCAACCACTCAAATCTATACCCATGTGAGCCGGGAACATTTGAAAGAAGTCTATATGATGAATCATCCGAGAGCGAGGAAGAAATAAAAGCAAGGGTAATGGGGGAAAGGAAATCAGCCTCCCTGATATCTAATACAGATCAGCATCTGGCAGCCATCAGTTGTAAGCCTTCAGGAAAACAAAATATGAGCAGAGAAAGGGCACAGAGATTTAATTCCCTCCTCCTTGACGGGGGAGGATTAAGGTGGGGGTGAAAAGTTCCCATTCGTCATTGCGCCTGCCCGCCGGTAACTGTCTCAGATAGGCGGGAGGAGCGGTAGCGACAAAGCAATCTCAAGCTCACGCATCATTGCGAAGGAGTGTAATGACCGAAGCAATCTCAAGGTTTTAAAATGTTTTTAAATTTACAATTTGCACTTTCCAATTTTCATTTTACAATGGAGCCGTAGGCGACGTGGCAATCTCTAAACTGTCAATTATCAATTTATAACTACCAACTGAACAAAGGAGAATTTGTTTGCAAAAATCAAAATTTAATCGAGCAATAATCATAGTGTTAGACAGTGTAGGTGTTGGAGAGCTTCCTGATGCTTACAAGTATGGCGATAAGGGAAGTAACACACTTGCGAACACCGCCAAAGCAGTTAGAGGGTTAAAACTTCCCAACTTTCAAAAGCTCGGCTTTGGAAATATCATCGACGTTGAAGGCGTTGAGCCGTCAAGAACCCCATTGACCTCATTTGGCAAAATGGCCGAGAAATCAGCAGGCAAAGACACAACCACAGGTCACTGGGAGCTTATGGGGCTCCACCTTCCCAATCCCTTTCCGGTTTATCCAAATGGTTTTCCAAAAGAAGTAATTGATGAATTTGAAAAGAAAATCGGCCGAAAAATTTTATGCAACAAACCTGCTTCCGGCACCGAAATAATTAAAAAATTGGGCGAAAAACACGTAAAAACAGGGTATCCCATAGTTTATACATCGGCAGATAGCGTTTTCCAAATTGCCGCGCACAAAGAGGTTGTTTCGTTAAATGAGCTTTATAAGATGTGTGAAATTGCTCGAAATATCTTAAGAGGCAAGCACAGCGTTTGCCGGGTAATTGCCAGGCCCTTCACAGGAAAACCGGGTAGTTTTGTTCGTACATCTGAGCGACGTGATTATTCCGTCAAACCTCCAGGCAAAACAGTTTTAGACTATGCGATAGATGCGGGATTAAAAGTGTTTGCTGTCGGCAAAATAAGCGAGATATTTGTCAACCAGGGAATAACTGAGGTGGTGCACATCGATAACAATATGGATGGGGTAGATAAAACGCTGGCTTATATGGATAAAAAAGATAAGGGAATTATCTTTACGAATCTTGTAGATTTCGACATGCTCTGGGGCCATCGAAATAATCCGGAGGGTTATGCTAAGGGATTAGAAGATGTTGATAAACGAATTCCGGAAATCATCGAGAACCTAAAGCCAAATGACATCCTTATATTTACCGCGGACCACGGATGCGATCCAACGACCCCAAATACCGATCACTCCAGAGAATACGTTCCATTACTTGTTTATGGAGAAAGAATTAAACCGGGAGTTAATCTTGGTATTAGAAAGTCTTTCTCCGATTTAGGGAAGACCGTAGCTGAACTTATGGGTTTTAAGGCACTGGTTGAAGGAGAAAGTTTTGCTGAAATAATAGTGATTTAGAGATAACCACTATTATTTTTTGTATTTTTAAAGAATAAACTTTCTTTGTGGGTTGCTCCAAGGCTCTGGTTTACCTCCTTATTCATTCGACTCTTACAGTGCGAAGACTGGTTCCTTCATTTTCTTACTCGCCTAAGAAAACGAAGCAAAAGAAGGGCAGCCGATCATTTTTTGAACGGCTCCAAAATATCGGTTCTTCAGGCGCCTGCAGAACTCGTCAGGCTAAACTATATCCTTCCCTTTGGCTTCAAAAAGCCAAAGCTCCCAACTGCGTTGTAAGACGGATATAAGCCTGACTCAAACAGCTTCGGCTTATTTCCTGAACAACCTATTTCTCCCTGCCTGCCGGTAGGCACGGCGCCTAAAAATGATATGGCGTTAAGTAGATACGGCACATAAATAAAAAATAGCGTGCTCATATGCCTGCCCGCCTCTGGAGGGTCGCCAATAAACAACCCACCCGGGTTTTAAAAGACCAAAATCAACAAACAGCTCTTTTAACTTTCATGGAGGATGGAAACTGGAGACTGGCGGTTGTATTTAAATGATATGGCAATTAGTATCTAACAGATAACAGCTGGTTGGTAGCTAATAGCTGGAAGTCCATTGCTGACGGCTGGTCATTGCGAGGAGCGTTAGTGACGCGGCAATCTCAAGGTTTTAAAATGTTTTTAAATTTACAATTTGCACTTTCCAATGGAGTCGTAGGCAACATGGCAATCTTATTTGAATAACCAGACAGTTTATCAGCTAAATTGATATTTTATTAAACATAATTTGCAGTTTACCCACAAGGAATGGAACCTCGTTAAAAACACTTATTTTAAACAGGCGATAGATCTCTTAAAGGGTTAAAATTAAGCTTATTAACCCGGAATTTTTTTAATACCTCTTTTTAAAAATTTAATATAAACTTAAAACTTGTTAGAAATCGCACTTTCTGATATCGTCACGATTAGATTATTTCCTCTATGAAAGGCGTAAAATGAGGGCATATGATGTAATAGCCAAAAAACGTGATGGTGAAAAACTTACGTCAAAAGAGCTTGGATTTATGGTGCAAGGATTTGTTGAGGGGGAAATCACCGATTACCAAATGTCGGCTTTTCTTATGGCTTGCTATATCAGGGGTTTAGACGTTGATGAAACG
>NZ_JAUSCH010000114.1 GCF_030651595.1 Candidatus Oleimmundimicrobium sp.
CTAGAATAAATTATTCTTTTAGAGTATTCTCAATTTGAGAAGCCAGTTCCAACCGGGCATCGTACCATTCTTCCGGACGATGCGACCAGTCATCCTGAGCATATTCCATGGGAGGCCAATGCGGCACAGCCTCTCTTAGCCCTCGCTTGACTATCTGTTTGATAACCTTGTCCGCTGCCTCACCTCCATCTTTGTTTTTTTCAGTTAATAGCCAGAAATATTCGTAATCCTGCAAGCTACGACGAATCATTTTCAGACGGATCGATGGCAGAGGTTCACCAGCCAGGTCGATTTGTTCACCTGGATAGATATACATATTTCTGAGATAAGGGTAACCTTCAGAATCACTGATTATCGTCTGTCGAAAGACGTTCTTTCCTTGTGTTAGTCCGAACTCCCAATCGCAGGCTCCTGAAAGCCTGTATTTCCAAACTATCCAAAGCCAGGTGCGAAATCCCAATGATTCACCATTGATCATCATTGTCCCAACTGCAGGAGGGTATCCATTGTAGAACCAGACATCAGTCCATCGATTCTCACCATGCCGCATGTTAAGAGTCTCTGGTTCGATCCACTTCCCTGAACAATTCCAGACATCAACCACATCCTGAATATAATCGACTACCTCTTTTGTGTCCGGCTTGATCCATCCATCATCGTTCAAATCCACAATGGAGTGTAATCCCCCGCCTATGTCCAGGCGATACTTGATCCGATGGGTGCCGCTATTTTTAAGCAAGCGACCATAGTGTCTGGCCATATTCAATGTTTTTTGTCCCACTTCGCCTAAGTCGGGTTGTGGCTCATCCACCCCTTCAGGCCAAAACATCATTTTTACTTCTTTCCAACCTTTTTGCTCGAAATGGTTTTCAAACTCCAACAATTTCTCACTAAAAGCCATGTCGTATTCTGGTGTGAATACCTGATTAGTGCTATCACCTGGAATTGGGAAAGGCCAGTTTTTACCCCACCATTTTTTTGTTTTGTCTGTACGCCATACCTTTGCATCAAAAGGCAATAAAGTGTGTGTAACTGGCAGTCCTTTGCCAGGTCCCTCAATAAATGCACTCCCATCAAAGAATTTACCCCAGCGGCTATCAAACCTTGACCAGTCGAATCTAATATTATAACCTTGACCAATAATGTCAGGCATCATACCAGTTGATGAGACTGAAATCCGGTGTTGCTTGACCATACGATGAGTCTTCAGTTCAACATTTTCTGAACCTGTAGTAATCCTTCCATAATCCATCAATTCCATTGTAGTATGAAATTCGTCAGGAATTTTAAAGTCAAATACTTCAAGTTGAAGCTTAATTTTCTGAGTCTGTTCATTCTCTGCTGTTATATTTAAATATCCCTGATAAAAACCTGAAGGAGTATCATCCGGCACGTACAAATCAAGCCAAACTGCCTGGTTAGTTTGGACATTCAACTTCTGTTCAGTCTCACCACTATCATTAATTGAATAAAAATCTTCTCCTGGAATATTAAATGGAGCCCCATGATTGATAGCATCAAAAGGGATCAGCGCATCGGGATACCATCCGGTCTTTAGGGGATATCTGACCCCCTCGCGTGGCTCAGTACTATACGGTACGAAATGATACCATTGGCGAAAAAAATCCACATTGGATGAGTTAAGCAGATGCCCTTTAGAACCTATTAAATCTGTTCCCTGAATATTGACACCACTAACTGGACGATCGACCTCAATAATTATCTGGCATGCCACCACTTCATTACGGGCTGCCTTAAGAGTGATAGTGCTTGTAGCTGCGTTCCACACCCAATTTTGTTCTTTAGGATTCCCACCTACAACCTTACCAAAAAAGGTCTGCATGTCTTCAATCAGGTTGCCAGAAACCGGATCTACCCTTACTCCATCACCTATAGCCCAAATTCTCAACTCTGCCAAGGTATTATACGGGCAACTAATTAAAGCTAACAATATCAAGATTATGGGAAGATTGAATATATATTGCATAATATAGATCTCTTTATGTTATTAAGATTGATTTTAGTATTGATTAAAAAAAATGGCGAAACTAATTTTGAATATCGCATCACACCAGAA
>NZ_JAUSCH010000115.1 GCF_030651595.1 Candidatus Oleimmundimicrobium sp.
GCTATCCAAGTGGATTATCAAAAGACAAAATTCCTTTAGGGGCAAGCATCATTAAAGTAGCTGACGCTTTTGATGCCATGACTTCAGACAGGCCTTATCGTAAAGCGTTTTCCAAAGAGAAAGCCATAAGCGAGCTCAAAAGATATAAAGGGATTCAGTTTCACCCTGAAGTAGTGGAGACCTTTTTGAGGGTTTATGAAAAGATAAAGTAAATTTTGAGCTGGATTTCTGCTAAATCGATACAAATAAAACAATAAAACGTTTGTAAGTTCTCAAAGAAATTAAGGGAGGTTATAAAAATGACTGATAATTTCAGAAAGTCAACTTCTCCCTATTTCTTAGTGACAGGAATACTAACAGCTTATATTAAGCTGGGGTATTGTTGATTGAAGAATTTCTAATCTGTAAGCAGATTAAATAATTCAAGTTTTGATTGGGGTTTAATGCGGTATCTTTTTGAGGATTGGTCATATCTTTCGCAAACTTTTGAGACAGCTCGCCGAATTTTTTTAATGGCGGACTTTGATGGAACTCTTGCGCCAATTGTTGATCTTCCCAGGTTAGCTAAGATGTCCGATAATATGAAACGGCTCATTTCAAATTTAGCCAAAAGTCCTCACTTCACCGTTGGTGTTTTGAGTGGCAGAGCTCTTACCGACTTAAAAGAGAAAGTTGGAATTGAAGGATTAGTTTATGCCGGCAATCATGGGATGGAAATTGAGACGGCGAGCGAAACATATATTCACCCAGAAGCTCTCGATATATTAAAATCAATAGGCAAAGTTAGAGAAAAATTGACTAAAAGCTTATCTTCGTTCGAGGGCGTGCTCATTGAAGACAAAGGTTTAACTTTGAGTATCCACTATCGGCTGGTTGCGTCCAAAGATGTTCCTGAAGTGAAGAAAATATTTTGCAAAACAATTGAGCCCTACATGAAAAAACATATTTTTAAACAAACCGAGGGCAAGAAAGTTTTTGAGTTGAGACCGCCAATTGATTGGGATAAAGGTAGTGCAATTTTATGGCTAATTGAAACGCTTAATTTAAAAAATGATTTGCCAATATATCTGGGTGATGATAAAACTGACGAAGATGCTTTTGGTGTATTAAAAGAAAAGGGCATTTCCATTTTTGTGGGTGAACCCAAAACTCAATCAAAAGCAGCTTATTATTTAAAGGATGCGTTTGAAGTTAAGATTTTTCTAAAGAAACTGGGGGCTCTATTTAATATATGATACGTGCTAAGAATCCTTTTATATTCCAAACCGGCCTAAATTTGTTGGAGATAACGGGAGAAAAAGCCAAAAACCTCAAGGAGCTTGCGGATCTAATTGAAAACGCGCACCTCTCTGTAATTTATTACCATACGCATCATTTTCTGCCTTTTCAGCAACACGTATCACCAAAATCCCCAAACGATTTTGCTTACTGGATAAAGAAAGAACTCCACGAAGAGGTGCTAAGCGAAAAGATTATCGCGCTTGATTTGCAGAAACCTTTAGGTATCCGTGAATTAAAAGAAAAGATGCTTCAGTTAATAAAAAAGCATTTTACAAATGATGAATACAGAGCATATGATGTTCGCTCCGGTAAAGAATTCAATTTTATCAAGGCGAAAATCTTTATTATGCCGATCGGGCATAAAGCATATGACCTTTCTGAATTTTACGATGTGTTAAAAGGTGTAAGCATCGATAGTATTTATTTGCACCTTTTTGGAGTAGACCCCAGTTTCGAGAGATGTGTAAATCATTTTTCTTGTTGGTTGAGAGATGAGTTAAAAGAAGAAGTTTTAGCCGATTGTATCTCTCAGCTTGACCCCTTTGTGTTTTATGCCACGGGGACCCTTAGGTTCCAGTTGATTAGGCCTATTTGTAAGCGATTGAAAACAGTAAAAATTTGAAGGAGCGAACTTAGTGTCGATTGATGAATATATCCCTGTTGTGGGCAAGGGACCAGTAGAAGAGATAAAAATTCTTGCAGAAAAACTACCCGGCAAGGTTATCAAAATCATAAACTCTACTCAAATGGGCGGAGGCGTAGCAGAAATACTCAATCGCATGGTGCCTTTGCTTAATGAATTAGGGGTTTTGGCTAAGTGGGAGATTATTAGCGGAAGCGCTGATTTTTTTAGTGTAACCAAAAAAATTCACAACGCGCTGCATGGGGCACACGTTACTATAACCGATGAAGAACTCGATCTTTTTCTTCAAAACAATAGAATTAACGCAGATGAAATGGACTTAAACGGAGACATCGTTTTTATTCATGATCCTCAACCACTGGCTTTAGTTGAAAAAAAAGAGGAACTTGGAAACAAGTGGATTTGGCGTTGTCATATAGACACTCACGCGCCAGACTGGAAACTTTGGGGATTTTTAAGGAAATACATGGAAATGTATGATGCCGCGGTATTTTCCTCACCAAGTTTTGCTCAGACGCTGTTAATAAATAAGTTTTTAATTGCACCGTCAATTGATCCTTTGAGTTTAAAAAACCAGGAGCTTTCTAAAGAAACTATTGAATCGGTGCTTAAGAAATTTGATATAAAAAAGAACAAACCAATAGTTACCCAGATTTCACGTTTTGACCATCTCAAAGATCCAATAGGGGTTATAGAAGCATATAAGTTAGTAAAAAAGTCTGTTGATTGTCAATTAATTCTGGCGGGCGGTACGGCAGCTGATGACCCGGAAAGTGCTGAGGTTTTGTCTGAGGTTTATGAAAGGGCAGCGGGAGACCCTGATATCCATGTTTTATTATTGGAAACCCCGGCCGACATTGAAGTTAATGCGCTCCAGAGGGCTTCCACGATTATTTTGCAAAAATCTATTAGTGAAGGCTTCGGTTTAACCGTCAGTGAGGCAATGTGGAAGGGTAAGCCTGTTATCGCCTCTGCGGTAGGAGGTATCACTCTTCAAATAACCCATGACTACAACGGTCTTTTAACTCGAACCATTGAAGGAACTGCTTACGCAATTAAAGAACTGCTTTGTAATCCGGGTTATGCGAAAAGATTGGGAAGAAACGCGAGAGAATCTGCTAAACAAAATCTTCTTGTGACGCGGCATATTCGCGACTACTTGCTCTTATTTCTTTCTCTATATTATCCAGGGGATATCGTCTATATATAATTATTTTCCAAAGTTACGATGTCGGATATGATTTCGCTTATCCACTTATATATGTTGTTTTCCTCCACTACTTGTCGTAAGAATTTCATCCTTTGACGCCTTTCTTTTTTTGGCATCTCAATCGCCTTTTTAAGCGTCTCAGCAAAATTGTCCGTGTCATATGGATTTATAATGAGAGCTCCTTCTTCAAGTTCTCGCGATGCCCCGGCAAACTGGCTTAGTATTAAAATCCCATCCTCGTCTCTTCTGGAAGCTACAAATTCTTTGGAAACAAGGTTCATCCCATCTTGCAACGAGCTTACTACGCAGGCATCTGCCAAACGATATAATGCTAGGATTTCTTCGTAATTTAAGTCTTTTTTTGTAAGGATAACAGGGGACCATCCGTCGTTTGAGTATTTCCAATTCAGTTTCTCTACTAACGCATCGATTTCATCATTTAAGTTTTTATATTCCTGGATATGAATTCGGCTCAAAGTGCCTTTCTGCAATAGAACGATTTTGCCTATATATTCAGGATATTTCTCAAGCAACCTATCCAACGCTTGTAATTTTTCCAAAATTCCTTTGGTATAATCTATCCTGTCTAAACCAAAAAGCACGAATTTATTGTCGAAATCGAATTCCTTTTTGAATTTTTCAGTCTTTCTCTTGACGGCTTCTGATGTAACGTGCGAAGAAATTTCTTCAAAGTCAACGCTTATCGGATAGCAGCGAATCAAGGTTTCTTTCCCGCCCTTAAAGACGGAGAGTCTTTCTCTATCAATGCGTGCTTCAATTTCTCTATCTATGGTTTCCAAAAAGTTATCGCAAAAATAGCGTAAATGAAAGCCAAGGATATCATTTGCCAGAAGGCCTTCTAATATATCATTTTTCCAGGGGCAAATCCTAAAAGCTTCGGGATTCGGCCAGGGGATATGCCAAAACTGAGCAACGTTTAAATCGGGTCTTTTTTCTTTTAAAAACTTTGGCAAGAGTGCAAAATGATAGTCCTGGATAAAGATAAAAGCATTTTTCCCCTCGATTTCTTCCAATATGGCGCTTGCGAAACGTTTATTGATGTTTACATAGTGGAGCCAGTCTGAATATTTAAAAAGAGGGCGAGTGTAGGCTATATGGCACAGAGGCCAAAGTCCTTTATTTGAAAATCCGTAATAGTATCCATCCTCTTCCTCTTTTGACATCCAAACTCTTTTTAAAGTATAAGTTGGTGTTTTTTTATCGTTTGTCTGAGGAGGGACCATCACCCGACTTTTTTTATCTACAACTGTCTTGTCGGCGTTACCGCTACCATGAGCGACCCAGATGCCGGAGCACGCTTTAACTACGGGGTCTAAGGCGGTCACCAACCCGCTGGCAGGTCTGAGACATTTTGTCTCTCCTTCTTTGAAAACGTGGATGTAGGGCTCTCGATTGGAAACTACAACAAAAAGGTGATTAGATAATTTTTCTCTGGCTAATTCTTGCAGGTCTTTCCTGGTTAACACTTTAACTCCTATCGCAATATGACCATATAGAACTTAACCTTACTCTAATTAAGTCTAACAGACTTTTTATTGTAAGTAAATTTAGCTGCTTGTTTGTATGTTTTGATGGTATTTGTTTTTTGAGTTTTCTCTCCTTTGGGCTATAATTCAATAAAGTTTGCGTATTGTTGTGAATTCGGAAGGAGAATTTAATGCAACTCGAAACAGAAATCTTGTTTTTATGGCTTGAGCCCCTTTTAATACTTTTTAGTTCTCTGATTATCGGACTTATCGTTAAAAAAATCTTAATCAATTATTTTAATTATTTAAGGAAGAAAACAGAGGCAAAAATTTGGGGAATTCTTATTAATTCAACAAAAAAATGGATAATTCCTTGGTTCGTACTGACGGGTTTTTATATCGCGCTCGAATCATGGAATATAAGACCTAATATTTTGGGAATAATTCATAAAACTATTTTTATAATAGTTATTGTCTCATTCACCTTTATAATTTCACAGATATTGAGTGAACTCATCGTATCCTACGAAGAAAAAATTTCCTCGGTGGCTCCGATTGCGGGCCTTACTCAAAATATTGTGAAAGTTGTTATCTTTCTGCTTGGCGCTCTCATGATTCTTCATGGATTGGGTGTTTCAATAACACCCCTCTTAACCACAATGGGCATAGGTGGTTTAGCTATTGCCTTGGCTCTGCAGGATTCCTTAAAAAATTTAGTCGCGGGCATGCATATCATATTGGCTAAAGACATACGTATTGGAGACTATATAAAAATAGAAGGGGGCGAGGAGGGTTATGTCCAAGATATTGGCTGGCGTTCAACTACCATACGCGCTCTTTCCAATAACATGGCTATCGTTCCGAACTCGAGGCTTGCTGAGGCAATTGTTATCAACTATCATTTGCCTGAGAATATGATGTCTCTTCTGATTCCGGTAAGTGTAAGTTATGATTCTGACCCGGAGGTAATTGAAAAAATTCTGGTTGAAGAAGCAAGGAAAGCGGCCGAGGACGTGCCGGGTCTCCTTAGCGACCCTGAGCCGCTTGCGCGTTTCATGCCTGGTTTTGGAGATTATTCTTTGGATTTTACATTGATATGTAAAGTTAAAGAATACGCTGATCAGTATCTTGCTCAATCTGAGCTCAGAAAGCGCATATTTAAGCGGTTTAAAGAAGAAGGAATTGAAATACCATTTCCCATACGCACGGTTTATGTCAAAGAAAAAAATGAAGAAAGTTAATTTAACTTTGGAGTTAAAATGAAAATTTTAGTTACAGGTGGAGCCGGGTTTATTGGTTCACATATCGTTGATACTCTTATCGGAGAGGGGCACGAGGTTGTCGTCGTGGACAATCTTTCGACCGGTTTTAAAGAAAATGTAAATTCTAAAGCGAAATTTTATGAGATGAATATCGTGGATAGGGCCTTGTCCAAAATCTTTGATGAGGAAAAGCCGGATATTGTAAATCATCATGCCGCTCAAATAGACGTTAGAAAATCTGTTAGCGACCCTATTTTTGACGCCGAACAGAACATTATTGGGAGCTTAAATGTAATTGAAAATTCTGTTAAGTACGGCGTGAAGAAGTTGATTTATGCTTCAACCGGCGGGGCGTTATACGGAGAAATTGAAAATCCGCCGGCAGATGAAAATCACCCAATTTCTCCAATTTCAAATTACGCCGTCTCAAAATGCGCTGTTGAATTTTATCTCTTGGTACATGCTAAACTGCACGGGCTTAATTACACCACTTTAAGATATGCCAATGTTTACGGGCCTCGGCAAAACTCTCTTGGTGAGGCTGGAGTGGTTGCGATTTTTGCTCGTCAACTGCTCATGAATGAACAACCTACCATATTTGGAGATGGCTCAAAAACAAGAGATTATGTAAGCGTTTTTGATGTTGTTGAAGCCAATAAACTATCATTAACCAAAGGATATAATGGAATATACAATATTGGGACAGGAGTGGAAACATCCGATAAAGAAGTTTTTGATATAGTCGCTCAGGTTGTTGGTGTAAAAGCTGAGCCTAAATATGCTCCCGTGAGACCCGGGGAAGTCAATCACAGTTCACTTGACTCCGCAAAAGTGGGAAGGGAGTTGGGCTGGAAGCCTAAAATATCTCTCAAGGATGGAGTAGCCAATACGGTGGCATATTTTAGGAAGCATTTACGATAAATTCTTCTCCGGCGCGTCCTCCGATGTAAAGTTTTTTTAATGATTTACCGATAAAATTATCAAGTTAAGTAATTTTTTGGGAGGCGCTATATGCCAAAAAACAAAATTCTTATTTTGGATGGAAAACTTGATGATATAAGAGCCATGGAAGAGCTCCTCAAAAACGAGGGGTATGAATTAACTGTTAGCTCTGATGGGGTAGATGGTTTAAATAAGGCGTATGTTGAATTTCCCGATCTTATAATTCTTGATTTGGTGCTTCCTGTTCTGGATGGGTTTGAAGTTTGTAGCAGTTTAAAACAGAGCGAGAGATGTAAAAATATTCATATAATTATTGCAACTGCTCGGGAAGAATTGGCAAGTGAAGGAATGAAAAAGATTGGGGCTGATGATTTTATACTAAAACCCTTTACAGAAGAGATGTTTTTAAAAAAAGTTAAAGCCGTTCTCGCTAAGTCAAAATAGCTGTTATGCAATTATCTTCTTTTGCTTAATAATCGTTTTGTGAATTATTTTTTAACTTGGTATTATGTTTTAATGTAATGGTATTTATTTATATTTTTTGAGGAGTGGTTTTTATGGAACTGCAGGAGATGCTCGATAAAATTAAAGCGGGTTCCAACTATCACAAAGTAGGGATGATACTTTGTCATAATGGAGTCGTTAGGGGATTTTCACGAAGTGGCGAAACGGTTAGTGCCGTTAAAGTGCAGGCGGACCACAAGAAACTTAATGAATTAATTGAGAGGGCCAAATCTCGCTCCGGTATTGTTGAAGTTTTGGTCGAAATAAATGAAGGTGTGCTTAAAGTTGGAGAGGATATAATGCGAGTATGTGTGGCCGGCGATATTCGTCCCAATGTTTTTCCCGCTTTAGAAGAACTTGTAAACGGAATAAAAAGTGAGGTCTTAAAGAAAGAAGAAGAGATTTCCTGAAAACATTGATTGGTTTCTAAAAGGTGATTATTTGTTTATGTGAGTTACTTAGATAAAGGTTTAGGATATGTCCGGTATTTATGTTGGAACGAGTGGTTTTAATTACAAGCATTGGTCTAATGGTGTTTTTTATCCTGAGGATATTCCCCAGCGAGAATGGCTTGAATATTATGCCCGGAATTTTGATACGGTGGAGCTCAATGTCTCTTTTTACAGACTTCCCAAAGAATCTGTTTTTGAAGGGTGGCACGAGCGAACTCCCACAAATTTCATCTTTGTCGTCAAAGGCAGTCGTTTTATAACCCACATTAAAAGACTTAAAGATTGCAAGGATTCCATCGAACTTTTCTTTGGCAGGGCAAAAGGCCTTAAAGAAAAGTTAGGAGTTGTCCTTTGGCAGCTTCCTCCTAACTTTCGTGTTGACGCTGAAAGATTAAATGAATTTTGTGAGTTACTTAAAAAAAATAAAGTTGCGAAGGGTACAAAGCAGGTTTTTGAATTTCGCCATGACAGCTGGTTTTGCGATAAGGTTTACGAAATCTTAAAAACACACAATTTTTCTTTGTGCGTTGCACATTCAAAATGTTGGCCTTGTGAGAAAGTTATTACGGCGAACTATGTTTATATGCGTTTTCATGGAGGAGAAGTTCTTTATGGCTCAAACTATTCTGACGAGGAGCTTAAAATGTGGGCGTCTAAGGCACAAAAGTGGCTAAATGAAGGAAAGGATATATATGTTTATTTTAACAATGATGCCTATGGTTATGCTGTGCGCAATGCTAAGAAATTTAGAGAATTGTTGAAGTCTTAAGTTATTTTTGGGTTTAGTTAAAAGGAATAAGAACTTATTTGGAGAAATCTTATAAGTAAAAAAGCGCAGATTTTAGGGCTGTTTAATTTTATTTTTAGTAAGACAGAAAGTTAAGAGCCAAGGGCTGAATATTGTGAGTTGGCTACAACTGCCAGCTAATTGAGGGTTAAATGAGTTGTTTTTTGATATATATAACAGCTAAAGACATTAAAGAAGCACGAAGTATTGCTCACGATTTGCTTGAGAAGCGGCTTGTTGCCTGCGTGAATATTATTCCAGGAGTGGAGTCTTATTATTGGTGGAAGGGCAATATTTGTGAGAGTACTGAGGCGTTACTTTTTGTGAAGACAACTGAGGATAGGGTGAAAGATGTTGTATCTGAAGTTAAAAATATCCATAGTTACGATGTTCCCGCAATAAGTGCAATTAAAATTAGCGCCGGAAACGCTGAATTTTTTAATTGGGTAAAAGATGAAACGGGTGATTTTAAATGAAGAAAAAAACCAAAATAATAATTGGCATAATTATAGCAGTTGCCGTATTTTTTTATTTGGCAACGATTGGTGTCCTTCTCTTTACTGTGGACGGTGGGTTTAAGGGGCTGAAGAAAGATAAAGTGGCGGTGATTTCATTGAGTGGTTCAATTGCCGATAGTGGGGGGGAAGGGCTTATGACCTCTGCGGGGATTACTCCCGATTTTGTTCGTGCGCAGCTCAATAGGGCAAAAAGCGACTCTTCAGTTAAAGCCATCGTTCTAAGAGTAGATAGTCCCGGGGGGTCCGTGGGGGCCTCTCAAGAGATTGCTCAGGAGATTAAGGAAACCGAAAAACCGATAGTTGTGTTTATGGGGGACATGGCCGCTTCAGGTGGTTATTATATCTCGGCTCCCGCGGATAAAATTGTTGCCAAAAAAGGCACGTTGACCGGAAGTATAGGGGTTATCTCTCAATTTATGGACTTAAGTGGTCTTTATGAAAAATTGGGCATAAAAACCGAGACGATTAAATCGGGGGAGCATAAGGACATGTTCTCAAGAGAATTAACCGAGGAGGAGCGAGAGTTATGGCAATCTGTCTCGGACGAGCTTTATGGTCAATTTATTAAGGAAGTGGCCGAAGGTAGAAATTTAGATGTTGAGGAAGTCAAGAAGTTGGCCACGGGAGAACTTTTTAGCGGAACACAAGCAAAAAAATTGGGGCTGGTTGATGAATTGGGCGGTTATCAGGATGCCATCGATTTAGCGGCCGAACTGGCCGGTATTGAAGAGCCTGTTGTTGAGGAATATCCCGCAAGGACATTTTTTGAGTCAGTTTTTAGTTTTACGGGGAGCGAAATTAGGAGTCTAATTAAAGCAAAATTTTTTGGCTCCGACTATGTCATGCTAGAGTCTTTAAAAGAATCATTTCCTGTTCCGCGATATTAATTGAGCAAAATGGCATCATGAAATTTTGTCTGATATAATGTGGGTTCATTTTAGAAACCAGTTTGGGGTATTTTGTGAAAGCAAAAAGAGCACTTCTTCCTTTTTTGCTTGGTTTTTTTGCCGGTTTTTCAATTTTTAAAGGAACCAAGCCATCAACGATTAAATTTGCTAAACTTCATGGGCCTAGCCGTCCTTTAAAGTTTCTTCATGGCTATCTCTATATGAGGTGGCCGAAGAATTATGTATCTATTTATAGGGTCGGGGGTAGATTGTATGAGTTTATTAAACCATCTCAGGCAAGTTTGTTAAAGAAACATCTTAAAAGTACTTATCATGGTAAGGTCATCAAGCTTTCGGACGCCGAGTCTCTTATAAAATTAAATAAAGAAATTTCTCTAACCAATCTTGAGAAGGTTATTCCTTATAAACAAGCTAGAGATATTATAATCAAAAATCCAGAGAGCATAGCGGTAATCGATTGTCCGTGTCGTCTTTCAAAAGATAATCCTTGCCAGCCGTTGGATGTTTGTTTGATTGTGGGCGAGCCTTATGTGAATTTTGTAATTGAGCACAAGACAAAAGGAGCGCGCAGAATATCTAAAAAAGAAGCCCTTAGAGTTTTAAAAGAGGAAGATGAAAGGGGTCACATTCATACCGCGTGGTTCAAGAGTGCCATGGGAGATAGGTTTTATGCTATCTGTAACTGTTGCAGTTGTTGTTGTGCTGGGATGAAGGCTTTTAAGGATTACGGCATTCCAATGCTTGCTTCGTCTGGCTATGTCGCGAAAGTCAACGAAGAGACTTGTTTAAACTGCGGCTTATGCTCGAAAATTTGTCCCTTTGAGGCTATTGAAATGAATGACGATAAAACTATGGTAAATTATAACAAGTGTATGGGTTGCGGAGTATGTGTTGCCAAGTGTAAGCTCGGTGCTATTTCACTCTTAAGAGATCCATTAAAAGGTGAGCCTCTTTCGATACAAGATTTGACTAAAGCCTAAAAATTTTGTAAAAAGGACAGGTTTGTGTTAAAAAAACACTTAAATTATTAGGAGGAAGATGTGGAAACAATTGAGGCGATAAACGACAGGCGGAGCATTAGGCACTTTGAAGATGAGCCGATTCCTGATGATATTTTAAGACAAATTCTTAAAGCTGGTTGTTACGCGCCCTCTGCTCATAACAGCCAGCCGTGGAAGTTTATAGTGCTTAAAGGAGATAAAAAAAATGAGCTTGGAGAAGCATTTTTAAACATTTCTAAGGAGGAGCGTTATAAAGAATATACCGGTTTTTATGTTAATAGATTGTTAAAGTATGCGGGTAGAATAGTTAAAGAGTCGCCAATTACAATAGCTGTTTTTAACAAGGGCTCTTTCTGCGGGTCCGCAAGCAAATATTTTAGGCAAAGCAAAAAAGAGGTTCTTCATATAATGGAAGTTCAGAGCATTGCGGCGGCCATAGAAAATATGCTTTTAGCCTGTCACGACCAGGGGCTGGGGGCTGTTTGGCTGGGGGTGCCCCTCCTTGTACCCCAAGAGCTTATCGAGGACTTCTTTAATACGAAGAATGAGCTTATGGCGATAATCCCCATGGGATATCCTTCCAAAAAGCGTGCAATCGAGAAAAAAATCGATATTGATAAACACATAATATACTTCGATTAAATAGACGTTAAGTTTTAAGTAATTAAGATATTTTTTAAAAAGGATAGTGACGAAGTTGCCCGAGATGCCAGAAGTTGAGACCATAAAATTGCAGATAAAAGAAGAGATTAAAGGGAAGAAGATAGAGAGTGTCAAAGTAATTTTGGATAAACCCTTGAAAAATACCACTACGGAGGAGTTTAAGCAGAGGGTAGAGGGCACTTTTGTAAAAGATGTAAAAAGAAGGGCAAAAATTTTAATTATCGAGTTGTCTACGGGAGACAGTTTGCTTATACATTTAAAATTGACGGGGCGGCTGTTGTACTTAAAACCCGAAGAGCCGATAGAGAAACATACGCATCTTGTTTTCAATTTGAGTGATGGAAAACAATTAAGGTTTTGGGATTTAAGGCAATTTGGGTATGTTAAAATTGTGTCAGGGAAACCTGAAGAAGCTCCTGAATTAAGAGAGCTTGGACCCGAAGCGCTGGAGTTGGGCCTTGATGAATTTCGGAGACTCTTGGCCGGTAAAAGATCGGGGAAAATTAAACCTCTTCTCATGAATCAAAATTTTATAGCCGGGATAGGCAATATTTACTCAGATGAAATGCTTTTTTATGCCGGGATTCAACCTACCAGGGATGTTACCACCTTAACAGATGGGGAAATCGTTAAATTACATGAGGGAATAAAGAAGATATTGTCAGCTGCTGTAAGATATAAAGGTTCTTCTGTGGATGATTACGTTGATTTATACGGGGAGCAGGGAGATTTTGTTATGTATCATAAGGTTTATCGTAGAACAGGTAAACCATGTGAAAAGTGTGGCACCCCAATTAAAAGAATAAAATTAGCTGGCAGAAGTGCTCATTTTTGTCCGAAGTGCCAAGTTTAGTAAATCTAATTAAAAAACTGTTATTATGAATTCTGTATGAGTAAGTTTATAGTAGTTATCATAAACATATTCTTGCTACTTTTTGGTTAATTTTGTAGAATTATACTGCTTAAATGCAAATATTTGGAGGAAATTTGATGGTTAAAAAGGGCACTATTAAAGTAAAAACCGGCCTTGCTGAGATGTTAAAAGGTGGCGTGATTATGGATGTCACCAATGCTGAGCAAGCTAAAATAGCTGAGGAGGCAGGCGCAGTTGCCGTTATGGCATTAGAACGTGTTCCTGCAGACATACGAGCTGCCGGAGGCGTAGCGCGGATGGCGGATCCAGTGATTATTAAGGAGATTATGAAAACCGTCACTGTTCCGGTGATGGCAAAAGTAAGGATAGGGCATTTTGTAGAAGCTCAAATTCTTGAAGCTTTAGGGGTGGATTATATTGATGAAAGCGAGGTCCTTACGCCTGCCGATGAAGCAAACCATATCAACAAATTTAATTTTACCGTCCCATTTGTATGCGGAGCCACCAATTTAGGAGAGGCTTTAAGACGTATTGGTGAAGGGGCGGCCATGATACGAACGAAAGGTGAAGCAGGAACCGGCAATGTTGTTGAAGCCGTTCGTCATATGCGAACCATAACAGGAGAAATTAGTTGGCTTAAGGGATTGCGAGAAGATGAATTGATGGCTGCGGCCAAAAAATTGCAAGCCCCTTATGAGCTTGTTTGTGAGGTAGCAAAAACCGGGAAACTCCCCGTCGTAAACTTTTCAGCCGGGGGCATAGCCACTCCGGCTGATGCTGCGTTAATGATGCAGTTGGGAGCGGATGGTGTTTTTGTGGGCTCCGGTATATTTAAATCTAAAAATCCTAAAGAACGTGGCAAAGCAATAGTTGAGGCCACGACGCACTTTAACGATCCCGAGGTGCTTGCCAAAGTTTCTAAGGGAATTGGAGAAGCAATGGCGGGTCTTGAGATAAGTGAAATAGAGAAAGAGAAGTTAATACAGCACAGAGGTTGGTAGGCATATAGTGTACTTAACTTCCCATTAATTTAGAGATTTTTAGGATGGAGAATAAAGATTGAGTAAGAAGTGTGTTGGTGTAATTTCCCTCCAAGGTGCTGTCAGAGAGCACATGCAAATGTTAGAGGATTGTGGCGTTTGCGCAATTCCCATAAAAAAGCCGCACGAGCTTCTCAAATTAGATGCGTTTATCATTCCCGGCGGAGAGAGCACAACCATTGGGAAACTGATGATAAAATATGAATTTATAGATATCATAAAGCAGCTTCACAAAGAAGGAATACCAATATACGGAACTTGCGCCGGTTTAATTCTTTTAGCAAAAAAAATTATCGGTGGGGGGGAACCTTTACTTAATTTAATGGATATTGAGGTTAGGCGAAATGCTTTTGGTAGGCAACGAGAAAGTTTTGAAGCGGACTTGGATATTCCCGATATAGGCAAAAATCCATTTACGGGAGTATTTATCAGAGCCCCTTTAATTGAATCGGTTGGTAAAGGTGTTTGTGTTATGTCAAGATTTGAGGACAAAATTGTAATGGTTCGAGAAGAAAAGCTTCTTGTTACAGCATTTCATCCTGAGCTTACCGGAGATAAGAGGATTCACGATTACTTTATAAAGATGATATAAAAAGCTGAAGTGGCATGCCACTTCAGCTTTTTATATCATTTAACTTAAATACTTAACTTTTTTATGTCTATTCTTCTTCTAATTTAATTGCTTCCATTGGACATTCTTCCACGCAGGCCCCACAACCATCACAAGCATCTTCATTAACGACGGTTGACACTTCATCGACCAGCTCAAGTACGTCATTTGGACAGACATCCACACAAATTCCGCATCCCGTGCACTCATCAGTATCGATAATTGGCCTAGGCATATTTGCTCCTCCTTAATCTAGTTATTAAAGACTTTATACAAAAATACAAATCATTTGTAAAGAAAAATTTTAAAGTATTTGACCGAGCATCATCCCGCTTAAAAGAGATATGATTCCAACTGAGACGCTTGCTGCCATGTTTACCGTGGCAAGTAGAAAATTCCCGCTTTTTATCAAGGCCGCTGTTTCATAACTAAAAGTTGAAAAGGTTGTGTAGGCTCCCGTGAATCCTACAGTAAATAACAATTTAATATTTGGGTCCACGGTGATTTTTTTAGTTGTCAACGAGATGAAAAATCCTAAAAGAAAACAGCCTGAGATATTTACCGGAAAAGTACCGAAGGGGAAATTACTGTTACTTAGTTTTGGAATACAATTGATTGTTGTATATCGGGCAACTGCCCCCAAGAATCCTCCCATTCCCGCAATTTAACACTTGCAAAGTATTTTCTCCTTTTAATCATATCTGAAAAGTAATATTACAATTTTTATTTTAAGCAGACAAGAGATTTTTCTTGAAAAACTTGACAATAATAGACTTAGATTTTATAATTTCAACACACTAAAATTTTAATAATTTTATGAGGAGTGAGTGAAATGGCAAAAGTTATAGGTATTGATTTGGGAACAACTAATTCTTGCATGGCCGTTTTGGAAGGAGGAGAACCAACCGTTATTCCAAATGCGGAAGGGGGAAGGGTGACTCCATCGGTTGTTGCATTTTCTAAAACAGGCGAAGTGCTTGTGGGAGAAGTAGCTAAACGGCAGGCGATAGTGAACCCCAAACACACCATCAGATCTATCAAAAGAAAGATGGGATCTAAAGAAAAGATTAAAATTGAGAATAAAGAGTATACCCCCGAACAAATTTCGGCATTTGTTCTTCAGAAGTTAAAAAGAGATGCCGAAGCTTATCTTGGAGAAAATATAAGCCAGGCTGTTGTCACTGTTCCCGCATATTTTGATGATTCGCAGCGAACAGCCACCAAAGACGCGGGAGCTATTGCGGGCCTCGAAGTACTGAGAATAATCAATGAGCCAACGGCGGCTTCTCTTGCTTACGGTTTAGGCAAAGGGAAAGAGGAGACCATTCTCGTTTTCGACCTGGGCGGTGGAACCTTCGATATTTCAATTCTTGAGTTGGGCGATGGTGTCTTTGAGGTTAAAGCAACCAGCGGAGATACGCGTTTAGGTGGCGATGATTGGGATCAGAGAATTGTTGATTGGATGGCTGAGGATTTTAAATCAAAGCACGGTGTTGATTTAAGAGATGATAAGATGGCGTTGCAGCGTTTAAGAGAGACTGCTGAGAAAGCTAAGTGTGAATTGTCTACCACGCAAAATACGAGCATCAACTTGCCATTTATTACAGCCACGGAACAAGGGCCATTGCATCTTGATACGACTTTAACCAGGTCAGAATTTCAAAAGATGACTGCGGATTTATTGGAAAAATGTGCCAGTTGTTTTAATCGAGCATTAAAGGACTCCGGTCTTGATGTTAAAGACCTTAATCACGTGATTCTTGTGGGTGGTTCTACTCGTATGCCTGCTGTACACGACTTGGTTAAAAAGTTAACTGGCAAAGAGTCTCATAAGGGAGTTAATCCCGATGAAGTGGTTGCAGTAGGAGCAGCTATTCAAGGAGGCGTTCTTAAAGGTGAAGTAAAAGATGTTTTATTGCTTGATGTTACCCCGTTATCGCTGGGTATTGAGACCAAAGGTGGAGTTTTCACAAAATTAATTGAACGCAATACCACTATTCCGACTAGAAAAAGTGAAATATTTACTACCGCTGATGACGGGCAAAATAGTGTGGAAATTCATGTTCTTCAAGGAGAACGTCCTATAGTTATGGGCAACAAGACCTTGGGCCGTTTTCATTTAGTGGGGATTCTTCCTGCCCCAAGGGGTGTGCCTCAAATTGAGGTGGCTTTTGATATCGATGCCAATGGCATCGTACACGTGTCCGCCAAAGATCTTGGCACGGGCAAAGAGCAGACAATGACCGTAACGGGGACATCCACTCTTTCGAGCGACGATATTCAAAATATGATTAAAGAAGCTGAAGCTCATGCCGAGGAAGACGCTAAAAAGAAAGAGGAAGCAGAAGTTAGAAATAATGCTGACAACTTAATATATACCACCGAAAAAAGTCTTAAAGAAGTTGGCGACAAACTTGGGGCTGATGATAAGACAAAGATTGAAAGTGCTATATCTGAAGTTAAAGAGGTCCTCAAGGGTTCTGATGTTCAGAAGATTAAAGAGGTCACGGAAAGTTTGCAACAAGCATCTTACAAATTGGCTGAGGTGCTTTATGCTCAAACTCAACAGGCACAAGGTCAAGGTGGCGCTGAACCAGGCGGAGAACAAGCTGGTGCAGCGGAAGCCGAAGGCGAAGTGGTGGATGCTGATTATGAAGTGGTGGATGAAGACAAAAAAGATAATGACAAAAAGAATAAATAATATCTGTGAGGAAGAGCTTATGTTTAAAAAGGGCTCTTCCTCATCTCTTTTAAGCTAAGGAGGGAGAATTTATGACTGAGAAAAGAGAGAAGAAAATTACCAAAGATAATGAACAGAAAGCAAAAAAAAGAGTAGAAAGGGATAGTAAAAAAGATTTTAAAAGAGAGAATGCTCTTCTTAAAGAAGAGATAAAGAAGAAAGATGAAAAAATTACGGAATATGTTGAAACATTAAAACGTCTTCAAGCTGAATTCGAAAATTACAAGAAAAGGGTTATTAGAGAACAAAGTAGTTTCTTAGAATTAGCTTGTAAGAATATTGTTATAAAAATCTTACCTGTTCTAGATAATCTTGAAAGGGCCTTAAGTTCTGCTCAGGAATCCGGTGATTTTAAGTCGTTTAAAAATGGTGTTGAGATGGTTTATTCTCAACTTGTGGATATTTTAAAAAAAGAAGGGCTGGAAGCCATTAACCCTGTTGGGCAAAGTTTTGACCCACGAGAACATGAGGCACTCATGCAGATTGAAAGCAACGAACACGAAGAAGGAACAGTGTTGGAGGCCATACAAAAAGGTTATTTTTTGAAGGGGAAAGTTTTAAGGCCGGCTATCGTTAAAGTGGCCAAAAAACCACAAAACGAAGAGAGTAGCAAGTAAAGCAAAAGAAAAGCTAAATAAAGAGATTAAAAAAACAAATTAAAAGGTGAAAGTTGAAATAAGATGCCAAATCGTAGAAGTAAAGATTATTACAAAATATTAGGGGTGGACAAAAAAGCAACTCAAGATGAGATAAAAAAAGCTTATCGTAAGCTTGCACATAAATATCACCCTGATAAAGCTCAAGAAGGGGAAAAGAAACAAGCTGAGGAAAAGTTCAAAGAAATAGCCGAAGCTTACGAAGTTTTGGGCAATTCAAAAAAAAGGCAAGAATATGATCAGGGCACACGCTTTTTTGAATCCGGTTTTCGTCCCGGGGCCGATTTTGGGTCCGGCTCTTCGTCCGGTGATTTTGGACAATTTACGGATATATTTGACCTTTTTGGAATGGGGAAAAGAGGACGAAGTTATGAAGCCCCTGAAAAAGGTCGGGATCTCCAATACAGTATCCAGCTACCATTTGAACAGGCCATAAGTGGAGCATCCGTTAAGATAAATATTATGCGCGAGGACATTTGCTCTAATTGCAAAGGGACGGGAGCTAAGCCCGGTACTTTCCCGAAGAACTGTCCTACCTGTGGAGGAAGCGGGCAAGTAGCCCAAAATCAAGGGTTTTTCAGCATCAGTAGGCCGTGTCCGCAGTGTTTGGGTCGAGGAGTCGTAATTGAGAATCCTTGTCCTGTCTGTCGGGGAATGGGACGAGCCAAAAAGACCGAACCCTTTATGGTGAAAATTCCGGCGGGTGTTTCTGATGGTTCCAGAATAAGGTTTCCGAGAAAAGGGGAGGCAGGTCTTAGGGGTGGCCCTTTCGGGGATTTATATATAATTACCAAGGTAAGACCACATCCAATTTTTAAACGTGATGGAAGCAATATTTTGTTAGATTTACCGATAACTTTTACGGAAGTCGCTCTGGGGACTAAAGTAAAAGTTCCTACAATGAACAAGTCTGTTTCTCTAAAGATACCTGCGGGAACTCAGGATGGACAAGTCTTTAGATTAAAAGGCAAAGGGGCTCCCCGGCTTAAAGGTTTAGGCAAAGGCGATATGCTAATAAAAATTAAATTGGTTGTTCCAAAAAAGCTTAGCAATGAAGAGAAAAAACTTTTAGAAATGCTTGCAGAAAAACACAAAGAGAATCCAAGGGGACATTTAGAAAAATTTATGTAGGCGTAACATCTTTAATGAGGTAAAAATTATGACAAAGAAAAAAGGTCTTTACATGATAAGTGTCGCGGCTAAGCTTGCGGGGATACATCCTCAGACACTGAGGATGTATGAACAAAAGAAATTAATTTGTCCAAGCAGAAGTATCGGCAGCACCCGGCTTTATTCTGATGAGGACATAGAGAGATTGAAGAATATTCAGAAGTTAACTCAAAAATTTGGGGTAAATCTTGCTGGAGTAAAAATGATTTTGGGACTAAACGTGGATATGGAGCAACTGAGAAAAAAAATTGATGAGATGGAAAAATCTTTTGATGAAATGCGTGAAGAAATGGAGTACGAAATTAAAAAAGTGCACAAAAGATACAAAAAAGAGATAGTTCTTATCCCCAAAGGGAAACTTGTGAGGAGAGAGATTAAAGAGAGGTGATTTAAATGTTTGACCAATTTACAGAGAAGGCACGCGAGGCTGTTGCGATAGCCCAAGATGTCTTAAGGCGAACTAATCAAAATCAAATGGGAACTGAACATTTATTACTTGGTCTCTTAGCTCAAACTGATGGAATTGTGCCTCAAATTTTCTCATTGCTTGGAGTTGATATTGGTGAAGCGAGAATAAGAATAAACGAGGTAGTTGAATTGAGCAGTAAAGGGAAACCTCAGGGCTTTGTCGAACAAATTTTTCTTACGCCAAGACTTAAGAAAGCTATTGATATTGCAACTGAAGAGGCCAAAAAACTTAAGGACAATTATATTGGAACAGAACATCTGCTTCTGGGAATTTTAAAGGAAGGCGAAGGGGCTGGAGCGATAGTTCTTAGAGAGCTTAATTTAACGGAGGATAAAATATATGGGGCTCTGCGTCAGATAAGGCAGGGCGGAATGAACGATGAATCGTTAGGTGGTTCTCCAAAGAGAATGCTTAAGAAGTACACTCGAGATCTTACCGAGCTTGCAAAAGAAGGCAAGTTAGATCCCGTAATTGGCAGAGAAGAAGAGATTAAAAGAGTTATTCAAATTATTTCTCGGAGAACTAAAAATAATCCGGTCTTAATTGGTGAACCCGGTGTGGGTAAAACGGCAATAATTGAAGGATTAGCTCAAAAAATTGTAAACAACGAAGTCCCTGAAATTTTAAAGGGGAAGCGCGTTGTCTCTCTTGACCTTGGGAGTTTGGTTGCTGGCGCTAAGTATAGAGGAGAATTTGAAGAGCGTCTAAAGGGCGTAATGGATGAGATAAAGAAAGCGTCGAGGGAGATAATCGTTTTTATTGACGAGCTTCACAATGTTGTCGGCGCCGGGGCTGCCGAAGGGGCTCTGGATGCTTCCAGTATGTTGAAGCCGGCATTAGCCCGTGGAGAGTTGCAATGTGTAGGGGCAACTACTTTAGACGAGTATAGAAAACATATCGAGAAAGATGCTGCTTTAGAGCGCAGATTTCAACCGGTAATGGTTAACGAGCCTACAATTGAACAAACCATTGAAATATTAAAAGGTTTACGGGATAGATACGAGGCACATCACAGGGTGAAGATAAGCGATGAGGCATTAGAAGCTGCGACTAAGTTTTCCCACCGTTATGTTTCCGATAGATTCTTGCCTGATAAAGCAATTGACCTTATAGATGAAGCTGCATCGAAACTTCGGTTGGAGTCAATTATGCTGCTGCCCGACTTACGTGAGCTTGAAAATAGGCTTATGGGATTAATTAAAGAAGGGGAAGCGGCGGTGCAGTCAAGGGAGTATGAAAAGGCAGCCCAAATAAGAGACGAAACAGATAAAATTCAAAAAGAATTAAATGAAAAAAAAGAAGTGTGGTTAACTGAAAAAGGTCTTAAGAGCACTACAGTGACTGAAGAGCATATAGCCGGCATTATTTCAAGTTGGACGGGTATTCCCGTAACGAGAATGCTTGAAGAAGAAGCAGAAAAACTAATTCGGATGGAAGATGAGCTCCATAAAAGGGTTATTGGCCAGGACGAAGCCGTCAGGTGTGTTTCTGAGGCAATTAGGCGAGCTAGGGCCGGTCTTAAAAACCCAAAACGTCCCATTGGTTCATTTATTTTTCTCGGCCCGACTGGTGTTGGAAAGACGGAGCTTAGCAAGGCCCTGGCTGAATTTTTATTCGATAGTGAAGAAGCCCTGGTTAGAATAGATATGTCTGAGTATCAAGAGAGACATACTGTTTCAAGACTTGTTGGCGCACCCCCAGGTTATGTTGGTTACGAAGAGGGCGGCCAGTTAACGGAAGCGATAAGACGCCGGCCATATTCAGTTATTTTGCTTGATGAAATTGAAAAAGCACATCCTGATATGTTCAATATTCTTCTTCAGGTATTGGATGATGGGCGTTTAACCGATGCTCATGGGCGCACAGTTGATTTTAAGAACACTGTGGTGATTATGACTTCGAACCTCGGAGCTCATCTTATTAAGAAAGGTCTTGGTCTGGGGTTTGTGGGTGAGCAAGAGAAGACACAATCTTATGAAGAGATGAAAAAAGCGATAATGGGCGAGCTTAAAAAGAACTTTCGGCCGGAATTTCTAAACCGTATAGATGAAATGATAGTTTTCCATCAGCTAACTCAAAGAGAGATTCTTTCTATTGTTGATTTGATGCTTGAGCAACTACGGAAGCAACTTAAAGAGCAGGAGATGGATATAGAGATAACCGAGGAAGCTAAAGAGTTCTTGACCAAGGAGGGTTATGATCCATTTTTAGGGGCTCGTCCGCTTCGAAGAGCGATTCAGCGGCTCATTGAGAACTCGCTGTCCTCAGAGATTATTCGAGGGAAGTTTGGCGAGGGGGATGTTATTAAAGCTGCTTTAAAGGATGCCAAGCTTACTTTTTCTAAAAAGAAAAACTAAATAGGATATATTATGAAACGAAATATAAAAAAAGAGACCGAATGAAATCGGTCTCTTTTTCTTAGCACCACAAACTGTCAGTTTACCTGGTTTATCTACTCAGTTGGTTTTCTCATTGCAAAACTTAGCTCCTTCATTTCCGTGCCTACCGGCAGGCAGGTCTTGCTCGTCCAAGAAAATGAAGCAAAAGAAGGACGGCCGATCATTTTTAACGGCTCCAAAATGTACAGTTGTACAGGCGCCTACAGAACTCATCAAGCTAAACTATATCCTTCTCTTTGGCTTTTAAGCCAAAACTTCCAACTATATTGTAAGACGGATATAAGCTTGGCTCAAACAGCTTCGGCTTATTTCCTGAACGAGGAGCATTTTGTAGTGAACTCAAACTTAGCTAAATTGATTTTGGTGAGCTATCAAAATGTCCGAGCAAACCTATTTTAAAACCTAAAAATGATATGGCATATAAATTAGGTTAATGTGCTCATATGTTTACCCGCCGTAGGAGGGCCTGCCCGCCTCTGGAGGGTCGCTGTCCACCCGACCCACCCGGGTTTTAAAAAACCAAAATTAATAAAAGCTCTTTTGCTTTTCCTGGCGACTAGTTTTAACTGATTTGTTTAAATAGTTCGCTTTTCTCTTTCTGAAAAATTATTTAAGTTAAAGTAATTTGTTTTAATTGTCGAAAACAATAATAATGATAAAGTTAATTGAAATTTTGATAAGGAGGTGAAGAAAATGGAACAAGGACCAGTTACTCCTTCTCCACAGACTTCGAGTACGGGGATGGACCCAAAGGTGGCGGCTTTGCTTTCATATCTTTTTGGTTGGGTTAGTGGGCTCATATTCTTTCTTATCGAGAAGGAAGACAAGTATGTTCGGTTCCACGCTATGCAGTCTATACTTCTCAGCGTAGCATGTATTGTGATTATGATTGCCTTAAATATTATTCTTGGAATTCTTATGTTTGTTGCTGACATTTTTGGGATATTTTTTGCAATTGTAAGTCCTTTGTTTAGTTTGGCCTTTTTTGTACTTTGGATTATGCTTATGGTTAAAGCTTATCAGGGCGAGAAGTGGAAACTTCCCATTATTGGTGATATGGCTGAGAAATATGCCTAAGATTTGATAAAGGAGAGGGATAAAATCCCTCTCCTTTTTGTTAAGTGTTATAAATCACTGGTTTGCTCGGTCTGCCTACTCAGTTGGTTCTCTCATTGCGAAACCTTACTCTCCTTCATTTCCGTGCCTACCGGCAGGCAGGTCTTGCTCGTCCAAGAACTTATTTTTTTGTGGGTTGTTCTAAGTCTCTGGTTTGCCTTCCTATTCATTCGACTTTCACAGTGCGAAATTGCTATTTGTCCTAAAGGACACGCAATTCCTGCCTGCCGGTAGGCACGGTGCCGCAACTGTTCGAATCTCATTCATTTAACGGTCGGCTGCACAGTCACCTCATGAGCAACCCACCTGGACTTAAAAACCAAAATCAATAAAAAGCTTTTTTGATTTTCCTGAAGGCTGGGAACCGGAGACTGGAGGCTGTTTTTAAATGATATGGCGTTTATTTTGTTTGTTTTTTCATATTCTAAACCCTCGGCTCTAAGCTCCGTGCTCTACGCTTTTAACCATCTGCTATCAGCCAAACACTATCAACTATTTGCTATCAGCCATATTTTACTACCGACTACCCACTCCCCACTCTCCACTAAGAGACTAATTAGACTTCAATCCGTGCCTTTAAATCCTCGACTTTCTCTCTTAACCCCGGGGAAGTGTGAACTGCGCCATCGGAAGTAATTATTATTCCCTCGATACTGTTGTTTTGTTTTATAAAATCCATTCCTTTTGGATAACCCATTACAAATATTGCCGTTGATAAAATATCCGCTTCAGCGGCGCTTAAGTCAGTTATTACGGTGACACTTATGTATCCTTGCGCGGGCATCCCCGTTTTTGG
>NZ_JAUSCH010000116.1 GCF_030651595.1 Candidatus Oleimmundimicrobium sp.
CCTCAACATCAAGTCTACCACGGTCATAAGGCTTTCAGAGGGTCTGACGAAAATGGGCTCCGAATTCATCAGCTCCTTTACCTCAAGGTTTCCTATATGTTTGAGTTTTTCGATCAGGTCACCCTCGGAATCATCAAGAAAAGAACTCTTGGCGAGAATTTCAAGATACGTGGGGGTGGCACCCCGGAGAATGTCCTTTTCCGACAGATAGCCCACAAGAACCCAGTCATCCCCGACTACCGGGATTCCCGAGAGACGCTGGCTGTACAAGAGATGAACCGCATCAAGGACAAGATCATCCTCGGACACGGACGAAAGATCCCTGTGCATCAACTGCCCGGCATTTACGGTCAAAACATTATTCTCCCTTCAGTGAAGAAAAACCCATCCTTGTGAGGATCACATGGAGAACGAAAAGCGGAAGGCGGCAGACCCTGCACCAGCGCCACGGTTCCTGAGCCAGCCGGAATAGCCATTCGAGGCCCATCGACTGCAAAAAGGCAGGGGCTCTTTTGAGATCGCCGGAAATAACGTTGAAGCTTCCCCCGACCCCTATGCTGACGGTTCCGTCCAAAGTTTTTCCGTAAATCGACATCCAGGACTCCTGCTTCGGAACACCCATCCCCACGAAGACGAACCTGGATCCTGATCTCCGGATAGCACCGAGAACATCAGACATGTCGAGCTCATCGATAAAACCATGAACTGTTCCGCCGACACTAAGCGCGGGATACATCTTTTCCAGCCGGGCTGCGGTCCTTTGTGCGATACCGGGGGCTCCGCCGAGGAAAAAGACAGGCCATCCTTCGGAAGCGGCCTGTCTGCACATGCGCTCCACGAAATCAACTCCGGGGATCCTCTGTACCACCGGGCTTCCTAAAAAACCAAGGGCTGATATCAGCCCCTTCCCATCGGGCAGAACCAGGTCGGCACCCCTGACAAGGTTGCGGAATTCCGGTTCTTCGCGGGCCTTCAGTGCAGAAAGGGCATCGAGCGTAACAATGTATCTTCCGCCCATATCCTGGTGGATCCATGACCTGATCCTGCCCAGGGCGTAATCCACGGAAATGTTGTCCACGGGAACTCCCCATATCGAGGACCGGCCGCTGATCTGGGCACCCGTTCTCGAGCGCATCGACATGACCACGAGGGCGCCGCCAAGCGCGATAGCGGAAAACAGAAGTGCTGCTGCTGTCATCCTTTCGTCCCGTAGCTGAAAGGATGCGACTGCTGCACCGAGAACAGCGCAAAGAGCCCCGACAGTCCTGACGGCGGGGGTATGATCAAACCCCTTGCTGACAAGCTTTCGGTACAGGAAAAGAGTGTCCTGTGGGCGGGAGGAGAAAGCCCGATTGACGAT
>NZ_JAUSCH010000117.1 GCF_030651595.1 Candidatus Oleimmundimicrobium sp.
TTTTCACTTGGAAGGCCCCCCTTCGAGACATTCTTTTAATAAGTCCAATGAAGGTCTTCCTGTCCCGCTACAACAGAAATAACTATTTAATTTTCTCCGCTATTTACAACTAAATAAATCCAAAACAAACAATTAAATACACGTTTATGATGTCGGCTTATTATAAATAAACCTTTAATTTTTACTTAAGTTTTCAAAAAGCCAAAGCGCCTATTTACGGCATCTAATGTTGCCCGCACCACAGAATCGTTATTGCTCTGTTTCACAATCGCTGAACCGCTAAACAACTGTTCCTCTGATAAGGATACTACACTTATACAGCAAACAGCCACTTTTTTTCGTCCAAGCGAAATTAAATCAACGTCTTCAAGAGCAAAAACGGAAGAGTCTTGCATAAACTTCTCAATTGCGTCTAAGGTGGCAAGAACCACCAATCGCCTTAACTCAGTTTGAGAAGCAGGTCCCTTTGCAATACCCTCATATTTAACTTCATCTAATGCGAGTGCTACTGTAACTTTGGCTTGAACCCCGGAAAGCTCGGAATTTATGTTGAGAATTTTAGGCCTTGCTTTCTTTGTTAAAGTTACCTCACCGTTGCTCACCTGGGCAATGCTAACTTTTTTATGATCCACCGGTAGTCCATAACTTGCCATCAAAGCGGATTCGATATCCCGAACCAACTGCTTAGGGGCTTTTCCCGGCAAAGCCAACACATGAATTTCTTCAATTGTGTCCCCTTCTCCAGGCACTATCCTTGCAGCCTGCACTTCTTTTATTTGACAAATTGTTTTTTCCGCGTTATCTAAGGTATATTCTTTTTCAATCAAACTAACGACTCTCCTTAACGTTCTACTTTATATATTTCTTTTTCGACAAAAATTTCCCTTTCGATTAGCGGAAATTTGAAAAATTATTTTTTTACGTTATATGAGGGCTCGATTAACCCGTAATTATCATCATTGCGTTTATATACAACATTTGTTTCTTCGGTTATAGCGTTCCGAAATACAAAAAAACTGTGACCAATGAGGTCCATCTGCATTACCGCTTCTTCGGGAGACATTGGCTTTATCGAAAACTGTTTAATTTTAACAATTTCCGGCTCAGTATGCTCCGCGTTACTCTCTTTTTGCTCTGCAGATATTTCTTGTTCCCTTAAGACCTCTTTTAAGCTGGTATATTTTGAGTTGCTCCTGTAAGTTTTACCTTTATATTTTTCAATCTGTCTTTCAAGTTTATCAACAACCTTGTCTATGGATACATACATATCTTTCGAGGAATTTGAGGCCTTAATAAACGGCCCCTTGGTAAAAATAGTTACTCCAACCTTCTGATTGTCGTGAATGCTCGGATTTTTTTCCACATCAAACTCCACTTCAATCTTCATAACCTGGCTAAAATGCCTTGTAATTTTTGATATCTTCTCTTCGGCATGTTTGCGTAGCGCATCCGTAACCTCTATATTGTGTCCTTTTACGATGAACTGCACTCTACCATCTCCTTGTTAAAGCATTTTTAGATTTATAAAGCCCCACGCATAAAAATACATGGGGCTTGTGGGTTAATTTAACCGCACCATTATTTAATACCTCGCACATTTTCTGCCTGTAATCCTTTATCGCCTGTTGTTACCTCAAATTCAACTTCCTGACCCTCTTGAAGTGTTTTAAAACCTTCGTCTTGAATCGCTGAGAAGTGCACAAATACATCTTCTCCGTCTTCCTGCTCAATAAATCCGTACCCCTTCTCCGCGTTAAACCATTTGACTTTCCCTTTCACTACAATCCCTCCTTGAATTTCTTATAAAACTCCTTGATTTACTTATAAATTATGTTATCACAATTTAAGAAATAGTGTCTATGCTAATTAACCATTATATCTTTTTTTAACACCGTGCCTATCGTGCCTACCGTGCCTACCGGCAGGCAGGCCGGCAGGCAGGTATTTAGTTATGCAATGATATCCCTCGTAACAATGGGTACATCCCAAGGTAAGATGTTCAAAAAGAGTTAAAGAAACAACCCCGAATAAGAGCAAGAGCAAAAAGAACCTATGCCAGGTAAATTTGAAGATAATTAAAACAATGAGGGTCACAAACGGAATGAACGGAACTAAGAAAAGAAAGATGTTTTGCCACTGACCTTTGATAAATTTATTAACCGTATCTTTTTTGTAGATACCGGCCACCTTCCCGATGCCCGTGCTGCAAAATTTTCCGTGATAATAACAGCGAACGCAACGATTGTTCATCAAATAGAAGAAGGCTATTAGGCAATAAGCAAAATAAACCAGAAAGATGGACATACCAAATTCAGAAAAGATAATATATGCACCAATTAAAAAGACGATGATATTAAGAATTGTCCTTAAAAAGGGAGTATAAAAAGGATAATCCCCCTCGTAGATCTTGCAAGAATTGGCTTTGTTGTTTCTGCACTTGCCCCCCGGCTTCATTATTAACATTCACCTTTTCCTCAAAAGAAGTTGTATTTTTGGCTCTGTCTAATGCTGTTATTCTTATGGTGTAAACTCCGTTTTTAATAAGGGTACCATCATCATCCCTGCCATCCCAGGTAAAAGTGAAATTCTGGGAGAATTCTTCATTTGTGTAAGTAAAAACTGCATCTCCTTTATTTCCGTTTTCCTTATCTTTTACTTTAAATATTTCAGCAAGATAAGTTGTTGGCTCGTTAGTTGTTGTTTCAATTTCAGCCTTGGTCTCTTTTTTTACGTTTATCAGTTTATTTAAGACCTCGTAATCTACTTCTGGTGGGATTGTATCTATTGTAAATTTCCACATCTTTTCAGTTTCATTTCCTGCTTTATCCGATACTTTGACCTCAATCTCATATTCACCATCATGGAGAGTGGATTCAAGAGCTGCAACGAGAGCGCCCGTTTCTTTACTATATGTAAATCTTAAATCCTCCCCATTTAATGTTAAGGAGATGCTTCCTTCTTCGATGCCTATGCCATTTTCATTACCGTGCCCGCTGGCAGGTAGGTCAAGTAAGTAAGCATAAATTTCAGGAGTGGAATCGTTTATGAAAGAGCCATCTTCGGGAGATAGATTAGATATTGTTGGGGGAGTCATGTCCATGAGCTTATCTATGTCAGAGATTTGGTCAACTATAAAATTTCTCATAAAGTATGCAAACTTTTTATCAGTTGTCGAGGAGGGATTTTTAATGTGCTCTAATATCTCATCTTTTACAATCTCATCGAATAACTCATCATCAGTTATCTTAACCTCAGCGGTAAACCATTCTTCACCATCTCTTAGCTCTGTTTTTTCTTCTATTTGAAGGATACCTTTTTGCTCTGCCTGCTCAACAACATCTAGCCAGAAAAGATATTTGGTTGCCTCAGTCAAATGAAAGCTATCAGGACCTTCCTCTGCGTAATTGAAGCCAGGTAATGGTTCCGCCCAAGCAAATTTAGTATTAAATGGAGATAGAATATCTAAAAACCCTCTTGACTCAGGTAAATAAGCAAGGTGTTCGGGAATATTGGGCACGGGAAGTAAGGGATAAAACCGGACTGGATTTATTTCATTAAACGGAATATGGTTTCTCGGCACCAAATCTTTGGACCAATTTCTTACGGTCTGAACTGAAAGAGCTATGTTTTCCTCAGCTCCCCTGGAGCGCATATTGTATAAGAAAAATGGGGTTTTTCCTGTTGATATGTCCACCAATGTTTTTGAGGCAAGCGTCGCGTGCAACGCAGCAACTGTGCAGTTGAAAATCACTATTCTTTTTTTGATTTCGGATTCAGAGAGTAAATTGGTAAGAGCATATTCTTTAATAACCTCATCAGGTAATCCTGGTTTTTTCTCATGTTCATCAATCAAATAATAATTTACAAGGGCCTTCTGAATTTGTTTCGGCTTAAACCAAAGAGGAAACTTAATGGGACCCCTGGTTAAAAACATATAATAGTCGTAGAGAAATTCGCCATTTAGATGCGGTGGGCCATATAAAGCCATATCAGTTTTATCACTTTTTGGGATAGGAAAAAGCTCCAAATCGTGAGCAACCCAATCGGCAGCAATGTGTCCTCCCCAACCGAGACCACTTGCATAGTATGAAGAAGAGACATTATTAAGTCCCCTTGCCTTTAGCATCAGATAAGCAAAATTTGGTTTATGAGCAAAATCTTCTTCTCTATTTAAATCCGGAGAATGAACATAGTCACATAAATCGCCCATCACAAACATATCGGGGCCCGTTCCATTGTCGCAGTACAGATCAAAATTGCTTTCTTTTATTTCTGGATTTGCTTCGCGATTTATATGCCAGTGTGTTACAGGATCCCAAGCGTAAGAAAGAGGTGTTGAAAAAAACAGGAAACAGAAAGCCATAATTAAGCAAATTATTTTCTTGGTGAGTAACCTAGTCATATATCTCAATAAACGGAACCTCCATCCATCCTTTTTCGTTTATCTCAAGACGATACGGCCCAAAACCTATATCTCTATCCGGAACATCATCGATACCAACCAGATACATGGCATCGCTTGCAGAATAGAAGCTAATCCAGAGGTGGGAGCGGGTCCTTACCTCATATCTCAATCCAAAGATTATTCCGGTTCCCCCCTCATAATCTATGAAGAGTTTGGTTTTGCCGGTTCTTATGTTGTTTGTGTAACCACTTTCTTTGACTCTTTTCTCTGGTTCCGTTAAATCAAAAACGGGACTTAGAACATATTCTTTTCCCGGGTCTTCTGATGAGAAAATTGAGAGGGTTTTGTGAACCCTATCCCCAGCATCAAATCCACTTTTTAAATCAGGAATTTCAATTTTTAGCATGGGACTATTATTGGTTTTTGAGATACTAAACTTAACATCAGGAAAATAATCTAAAGTATATTTATTATGGAAATCTACTGTTTTGTCATACATTTCAATATAAGGTTCATTTTTATACACAGGAAAAGGCAGATAAACCATAACGTTTTTTAGTTGCTCACCTTCTTTTGGATAAATATTTACAGTGTATTCAATTGTTGTGCCCCTAAACTCGCAGTTGCACATTTTAAAACATGTTACAAATAGCAAAATGACGAGCAAAACAGCTGCAGCAAATATTGAAAATATGACAAACTTAGTTTTCTTCTTCATCTCATCACCAACTCGTCTCAACTTGAACTTTAACTTCTTTTGTATCAATCACGCTTCCGTCTTCAATATCTTGCGCTGTCAATCTAATTGTGTATTCTCCATCCGGGGCAAGAAAAACACCCTTGTCGTCATTTAAACCAATCTCGGGACAATCAATCACTCCCCACCATTCATAGTGATCGGATCCAGGTTCTTTTGTGCCAAGATCTATGGATTTTACAATATGTTTTGATGAATTTAGTATCTCCAGAGTTAAATTAGCTTCTTTGTTTAAATCATAGTGCAAGGTTGCCCTTTCATCTTTTTTATAAGGGTCAAGGACTTGAGGAGAAACTGAAATATCAGAAATTATTGACAGCGGTTTAGAAGATTTAAACGCTAAAAATATTTTGGTGCTTAAATTGGCAAAAACCATTCCTTCAGCAACAACAGGAGACGGGTCTATTGCATACCAGTCATTAAAATGCCTACCATTACTATAACTCCAGAGCAATTCACCAGTATGTGCATCAAGAACATATAGCCTACCATCTGAAGCATCAAAAAAATCCACCGGATCACGAGAAGCTCCAAGAAAAACATAGCCATCAGCAATTGCGGGAGAGCTTCTCATCCTATTTTTATAAGAGGTGTCCCAATTAAAATCCCATTTATGCACTCCTGTATCTGCATCTAAAACATGCAAATTACCATTTACAGTAAAATAAATATTACCATATGCAACGGAAGGGGCTGTTCTGTCCCCATAATAATCACCATGAAAATATTTCCACTTAAGATCGCCGTTATCTTTATCTAAAGCAAAAATATCATAACCAGCTAAAACATATACTCTATCACCAAATACAACAGGCGAAGCACTTGAAACCCTCCCGTATCGAGGGCTATAACTCCACTTTAATTCACCTGTTCTAGCATCCAGCGCATATATCTTATCTGCACCAAAATAGACTACTCCCTCCGATACAGCGGGAGATGACCAAAGTATACTCCCGACATCATAAGCCCATCTCAAATTACCCGTTTTCGCATCTAAAGCATAGAGCATTCCTGAACCCCAGCAAGAAAAATAAACAATACCGTCACACACAGTCGGTGAGGCCAAAATTAGAGAAGGGGCGAGGTAACTCCACCTAAACTCACCTGTTTCTGCATCGAGGGCATAAAGTTTACCGTTTCGACTTCCGAAATAGACATATCCATCATAAACAACGGGGGTAGTAAGAATACCAACATTGGGGCCATCTTTACTTTCATCCAGACTAAAGCACCACTTTTCAATCCCTGTTTGTGCGTCAATTGCCTTAAGGCGACCATGCCTTCCTACTATCTCCCACCAATAAGTTGAATACCACTGCGTACCTATATAAACCGTTCCATTTGCAACTGTTGGACGAGAACGTCCCTCGTTATATCTGTCCCCGTAATAAATCCATGTTTTTTTAAGAGGAAGATATATACTTTTTTCGACAGGATTATAGCCAGTGTGTGCAGGATTATAATTAAACATCGGCCACGAAGAGGCATTAGCATGCCCCAAATTAAGACAACACAGGAAAGTCACAACAAACCCTATTAAATAAGCAATTGGAAAAAAATAACGGAAAATTTTCCTTTTAATTTTCAAATCTCCTTCCATAACAACCCCACTAAAAAATAATTATTCTCTTTAATAAAATAAATTCCTGTTTTTTATTAGAAAATTTTTTAATAATTTTTTTCCAAACTTAATTCTAAGCTATTAACGAATTAACGTTAATACGTTAATAGGCTGGTAAATTGATATTTAATTTGTATCCACCCTCAATTAATCCCCTCTTGTCAAGGAATGAGATTGCCGCGCTTCGCTCGCCTGCCTGCCGGTAGGCACGGTAATGACTAGCCTGCAAACCATAAGCCCGCCAGCGGCGGGCAAGCAACTGCCATTCGCTAATTACCATTAACGCCATATCATTTTTAGGCGGAAAAATAGGTTGTTCAGGAAATAAGCCGAAGCTGTTTGAGCCAGGCTTATATCCATCTTACAACGTAGTTGGAAGTTTTGGCTTTTTGAAGCCAAAGAAAAGGATATAGTTTAGACTGACGAGTTCTGCCTGCCTGCCGGCAGGCAGGCAGGCGCCTGAACGACCGTACATTTTGGAGCCGTTCAAAAAATGATCGGCCGCCCTTCTTTTGCTTCGTTTTCTTGGGCGAGCAAGAAAATGAAGGAGAGTAAAATTCATAATTAAGAATAACCACAAAAAAAATAATTGAATAAACAAAAACAAATCAGCTGTTACGATTAAAAACGAGATTGCTTCGGTCGCTACGTTCTCTCGCAATGACGAGCCTACGACCATAAGCCCTGCTATCGGCGAGCAAGCAACTGCCATCAGCCATCTGCCAGTTGCCATATCATTTAAAAACAGTTGCCAGTCTCCAGGAAAATTAAAAGAGCTTTTTGTAAGGTTTGGACTTTTTAAAACCCCGGTGGGCCGGGTGGACAGCGACCCTCCAGAGGCGGGCAGGCATATGAGCACGCCGTTAAGCGAAGGAGATTCAAACATCTGCGGCAAATTGCGTGTCCTTTAGGACAAATAGCAATTTCGCAATGAGAGAATCGACTGAGTAGGCGCGCGCAATCAGGAGCTGTTGCCTGCCCACAAAAAAGAAATCCTTAAAAATTAAAAATTTTAATTAAAAACAAAAAAAACAGGTCTTCACTTAGTTGACCTGGTCTTTGACCCCACACTCGCCTGTTGAGAGCCCCGCACTCGTTTAACTCGAACACTCATACTCTTCTCCCCATCGCGTTGGATGGGAACAGGACTTACCCCTAAGCCGCACCATGCTCACCCCGACAAGTCAGAGCTTACGTGGATCCTTTTGCCTGCGACTGGCATGGACTATCTCCGCAAAAATATTGCGAAGAGCAACCACAAACCTAAGTGAAAACCCGCTTTATTAAACTATTTTAATCCCTTGAGGCCTTTTAAACAAGTTTACGACGAACCCAGTTGTAAAAATGACGTCTCTCTGCATCAACCGATAACATTTTCTCCGCAATATCCTGAGAAGGAACATTGTAGTTGTTCAGTTCAATTCTTTTTTTTATCTCTTTTACATCGATATTTCTGCAAGATTTATCAAGAAAAAAAAGACCTTTTACCCTTTTTTTCGACTTACTTTTTGTTTTATTTCCAGCAACCTTTACAGAAAATTTTTCCTTCACTTTCTTCAAACCCTTCTGTCAGAGTTGCCCCTCTTATAATTTCATCGGAAAAAATTTGTTTAAACTTGAGAGAAAAATAAGATTTTTTTAATTAAATATCGCAAACCCGGGCAATGGTTAAGACCGAAAGATTCTTCGCCCCTGCCTTAAGCAGAACCTTGCCGCATTCATTCACTGTAGAACCGGTGGTAAAAACATCATCTATTAAAAGCAAAGATTTTCCCGTAATGTTTTTGTTCCCGTTAAAAACAAAGGCGCCTTTAACATTTTGCTTTCTCTCTTTGAGGGAAAGCTTGGTTTGATCTACTTCTTCAGCAACCCGCCTCAAAGTTGCTTCGCAAATCAAGTCCGTCCTTTTGGCAATTTCTTGAGCTAAAAGATGCGCTTGATTGTATCCTCTGTAAAGCTCTTTTTTGCGGCTTAAAGGCACATTTGTAATCAAATCAACATTATTGAAGTCATTTGCCAAACCTGTCATCATCTCAGCGAATGTTGCCGCCAACCCCCTTGCGTTTTTGTACTTAAATTTATGAATCGCAGTCCTTAAGTTCCCTTCATAGAGACCAAGTGAGCGGGCAACTGAGAACTTAAATTTGTTCTTGCATTCCCTGCAATCATCTACTTCCATGCTGCATGGTTTGCCGCATCTTTTACAAATCGGGGGCTGAATAAGTGAAAAAGAATCTAAACAATCGGGGCATAAAAGATTCTTGGAAAAGGCGCCACAAGCCCGGCATCTTGCCGGATAAAATAAATCGAGAAATCCCTTAAATGTATCTTTCATCTAAGCCCCAATTAAATAATGGCAATTATATATTGCCAAATAGGAATCGTTATCATGCTAAGGACAGTGGCAGATACTATCGCGACAGACAAAAAATCGGCATCGAGCCCGTACTTAAGCCCTATAATGAAAGAAAGCATAGCGGCAGGCATAGAGGTCTCCAAAACAACAACACTAAGAGAACCGGCACTCAAATTAGCCAGATTGCCCACAATATAAGCAAGCATCGGAGATAGAATTAGTTTTATTCCACAGAGCAAAACAATCAATAACTTGTGCTGCCCCAATTTATCAAAACGCAGCGAAAGCCCGATTGAAAGCATAATTAAAGGTATTGCCGCCGCGCTTAAATAATTCAAGCTCTTTAAAATAAAGAGCGGAAGAACAACGCCCCGAAAGAAAAGCCCTACAAAAAGAGCGATTAAGGGCGGAAAGGTAACGACTTCTTTTATCTTATTTATTTTTTTGCCATTAGTTCCGTAAACTTCGGCAAAATAAAGGCCGATTGTGAAAGCAAATATAACGGTACCGAATATGTCATAGAAAATTGCTTTTGCCAGCGCTTCCTCGCCCAAAAGACCAAGTGTAAGAGGATAGCCCAGATAACCGGTGTTCCCAATTGCCGCAGCCAGCAAAAATGCCCCAACGGTTGGGTTTTTTAAAGGAAGCAATCTCGTTATGAAAAAGGCCGTAGCAGCACAACTCAACATTACAACCCATCCGACCAGTGGAATAGATAAAAGATTTATGGAAATTTGTGAATTGCGGATAGCTAAAAAAATCAAAGCGGGAAGCGCCAGATAAATTATGACATTATTTAAAATTGTAGAGTCTTCGTGTTTAAGCAGCCCGGTAACCTTGCTCAAATAACCCAAGGCGATAAGAGTTACAGCCGATAATATCAAGCCAAATAAAGAAAGAATATCCACAAATCTCACCTCCGTTTTGGATTATTTATAACAAATGAGAAGCAAAATTAAAACCTTATAGCCTTAGATTTTTTATTTTTTCACCAAAAGGCGAACGCAATATGCCTTTTTCAGTGACGATTGCGGTTACCAATTTGTTGGGTGTAACATCAAAAGCAGGATTGGCAACAGAAATATCATCGGGAGCTATTTGAACTCCACCAATGTGAGTAACTTCGCTCTTGTCTCTTTCCTCGATGATAATTTTGTCTCCTGAGGAAATACTAAAATCTATGGTTGAAGTAGGAGCCACTACATAAAAGGGAATATTGTGCTCTTTTGCTAAAACCGCCAAGGTATAAGTGCCAATTTTATTTGCAACATCCCCATTGACAGCAATCCTGTCTGAGCCGACAAAAATTTTATTTATCGTTCCTTTTTTCATGAAATAACCGGCCATGCTATCGGTTATTAGGGTAGCAGGAATATTTTCTTTCTTCATTTCCCAAATGGTTAAACGGGCGCCTTGCAATTTAGGCCTGGTTTCATCGACATACACATGAATTTTCTTTCCTTCTTTAAAAGACCAGAAAATTGGCGCAAGGCCCGTCCCATATTCCACGGTCGCTAAAGAACCCGCGTTGCAATGGGTTAAAATATTATCGCCATCTTTTATCAGAGTAGCGCCAAACTTACCCATTTTTTTATTGGCTTCTATATCTTCATCAGCCATCTTTATTGCTTCATCTTTTAAAGCTTTTTTAAGGTCCTCAACTTTGCCCCACGTATTTGAAAAGGCAACTTTCCTCATTCTCTCAATTGCCCAAAACAAATTTACAGCCGTAGGCCTGGTATTTCCCATTTCTTTGCAAATAATATCTATTTTGCGTAAAAGCTCGTCAACATCATTTCCTGAGTAATTTACCGCGCCCAATACAATTCCCATGGCCGCCGCGACTCCAATTGCCGGCGCCCCTCTAATTTTCATCGATTTAATGGCATCAATTACACACTTGTAATCTGAACATTCAAAAAACTCCTCTTTAAGGGGGAGTTTTAACTGGTCTATCATCTTAACTTTGTCATTTTTCCATTCAATTGTCTTTATCATTTCAAATCAGCTACCAGTCATTTAGTCGGGAGTCTCTTAGTCGGGAGTGAGGAGTTGTGAGTCAATAGTGTTTTGTCTGAAGTCCTCATAAATTGAGAATTAAAAACGAAAAATGTAAAACGAAAAGTCTTAAAACCATTCTTAATTTTAAATTATCGTTTTTATTTTTTCATTCTCCGTTCGGCATACGCCACAAGCTGCTTATGAGATTGCCACACTCCCCGCCAATGGCGGGTCACTCGCAATGACAGAAAAAGTTCTTCACCTTAACCCATTACCCTTCACCTATCAGTCGGGAGTCGGGAGTTTGTTAGTTAGTTTGTTTGTTGGTTGGCTTGTTTTTTCTCTGTACTCTATGCTCTCCGCTCTATGCTCCATGCTCTGCGCTTTTAACTATCAGCTATATTCTATACTCTATATTCTATATTCCTCATCCTCTAAGCTCTCCGCTCTAGGCCCCGTGCCTTCTTCATTTTTAACTTTCAACTTTTAACTTTTAGCCTGACCGAGCATTTCCACTAAATAATTAATCTTTGCCGTTTCTTCCACAAGCTCAGCTAACTCTACGGCCCGAGCTGTATTTTTGCCAATAGTAACAACTCCGTGTTTTTCCATAAGCACAGCATTTCGCCCTTTGATGGTTTCACAAACGACTTCTGCAAGTCCTACGCTCCCCTGAGGACGATAAGGTGAAACTGCAACTTCACCCAACAACATCTCGCTTTCAGGATTAACGGTTTTTAACGGTTTAGCAAGATAAGCAAAGGCCGAAGCATACGGTGAGTGAGTGTGAATTACCGCCTTTATGTTGCGATAAGTATCATAAATCTTCAAATGCATCTGCATCTCGCTAGAAGGATTTTTATGCCCTTTAACAACTTTACCCTTTAAATTAACAACGACCAGGTCTCCGTCGGTCAGATTCCCTAAACAAGTTCCGGCTGCCGTAATTAAAATTCTGCCTTCATCAAGTTTACAACTAATGTTGCCTGATGTTCCCACGACAAGATTTTTATCATAAATTCGTTTACCGGCTTCAATTAAATTCATATATCAACCACCAAGTTAAATTAAAAACTAAAAATGAAAAAAACTATATAGAAAAATTAAAAATCAAACCCTAAAAGATAAAATTCTTAAAACACTTTTAATCCAAAGGATTACCTTCTGAATAAAAGCTTTCTTAATTTTTAATTACCGCCCGCATCGGGGGCAGGTCGTTTTTATTTCTACATTCTCCATTTTTCATTTGGCTATCAGCCCATTCGCCCCGCCAGCGGCGAGCAGGCATCTGCCATACGCCACTTATGAGATTGCCACGCTCCTTTTGGTCGCTCGCAATGACGGATAGAAATATCACTCTACCCTTTGCCCTTATTTTTTCTCTCCGCTCTATACTCCGCGCTCTATGCTTTCAACTATCAGCTCCACCTGCTTTTTTGACTCTTGACTAGCGAAGCGGTTTGACCATACCTGCCGGTAGGCAGGCTTTTGACTGCTTTTCAGCCATCAGCCATTCGCTATCAGCTATACGCCATAAGCTATGTTCCTATTTCCCAAGATTTAAGATATTTCTCTTGTTCTTTGGTTAACTTGTCTATTTTTATTCCCATTGAAGCAAGTTTCAATTTTGCAATTTTATCATCAATTTCAGTAGGCACAGAGTAAACCTTATTCTCCAAAACTTTTGAATTCCGTTTTATAAACTCAGCGGAAAGCGCTTGATTCGCAAAACTCATATCCATAACACTTGCCGGGTGGCCTTCGGCTGCCGCCAAATTAACTAAACGCCCTTCAGCAAGCAAATTAATCCGGTTGCCGTTGGCCAATGTAAATTCTTCAACAAACTTTCTGGTTTTTCTTTTTTTCTTTGACATCTTCTCCAATGCGGGAATATCTATCTCCACGTTGAAATGGCCTGAATTAGAAAGTATTGCTCCGTCCTTCATCACTTCAAAATGCTCTTTTCGCAAAACATGAATATCACCAGTTACCGTTGTAAAAATATCCCCAATTTTTGCAGCCTCAAGTAAAGGCATAACTCTGAACCCATCCATTACCGCTTCTAACGCCTTAAGTGGGTCAACTTCTACAATTACGACATTGGCTCCCATTCCTTTAGCTCGAGTAGCAATTCCCCGGCCGCACCAACCATACCCCCCTACAACAACAACCTTCCCGGCAAATAAAATATTGGTCGCCCTTAAAATTCCATCTATTGTGCTCTGGCCCGTACCGTAACGATTATCAAAAAGATGTTTAGTGTTCGCATCGTTAACCGCAACTATTGGGAATGTTAAAATTCCCCTATCAGATAAACTTTTTAATCTTATAACACCGGTTGTCGTCTCCTCCATTCCTCCAATAATATTGGCAGCTTCACTTTTTCTTTTGGAATGAAGAATAGAAATTAAATCAGCGCCATCATCAACAACAATTACTGGTTTGTGATCTATAACAGCATTAATATGCTGATAATAGGTCTCATTACCCTCACCGTTAATAGCAAAAACGGGTATTTTGTAATCCTCAACTAAACAAGCAGCCACATCATCTTGCGTACTTAAAGGATTCGAAGCACATAAAACAACATCTGCCCCTCCCGCTTTAAGCGTCCTCATTAAGTTGGCTGTTTCGGTAGTAACGTGCAAACAAGCAGAAATTTTAACTCCATCAAGAGGTTTTTCTTTTGAAAAATCCTCCCTCATTGTTTTAAGAACAGGCATTTGATTGTCGGCCCACTCTATGCGAAGTTTACCTTCAGGCGCAAGTTTTTTGTCTTTAATATCGTAATTCACATTCAGCTCTCCTTTTAATTATAAATTTTTTTTAATTATGCCCCGTATCAGGGTTCTAAATTTATCTTCAACTTTTTTCGCCTCAACCAGTACCTCGTTATGGGAAACCTTACCCACCTTTTGAATTGAATTTGTGATACATGAAATGCCCAAAACTCTTAAGTTTGAATGCGCCGCAACAATTACTTCGGGAACAGTTGACATTCCAACCGCGTCAGCCCCAATTAACGAAATAAATTTCGCCTCAGCCGGTGTTTCATAACATGGACCTGATGCTCCCGCGTAAATTCCTTCCTTTACATTCAAAGCTTCCTCGTCTGAAACCATTTTCGCGATATCTCTTAATTTCTCATCATAAGTTCCCACCATGTTAACAAATCTCGGACCAAATCTTTCATCGTTCCGGCCAATTAACGGATTATTAAAAAATAAATTTATGTGATCTTTTATTATCATAAAGTCGCCGGGAGAAAATTTATCGTTAAGACCACCGGCAGAATTGGTAATAATTAAAACTTCTACTCCAAGCTCACTTAATACTCTAATTGGAAGAGTTACCCCAAACATCGTGTAACCCTCATAGTAATGAGCTCTTCCTTGCATTATAAAAACTTCTTTATTTTCTAACTCTCCAACAAAAAGATTCCCTTTATGCCCGGGAGCTAAAGGAATGGGGAAATTTGGGATATCCTCATATGAGATAACTGTCTTTTTTGTAACATCATTAGCCATATCGCCGAGTCCCGAGCCAAGAATGATGCCAATCTTCGGCTTAGTCGTAATTTTGCTCTTGATAAACTCCGCAGATTCTTTAACCTGCTCTCTTATATGTTCTCTTGGGTCCACTTTTAAATTTACTCCTTCGCAAGTTCTTTTTTTAATAAACTTATTCTTTCTACCGGAGAAGGATCTATTCCTTCAGCAACAGCAAGGTAGGTACTGACAAAATCTCCTAAATAAATTATTGAAAAAATTCTTTCAAGTTTAGACTCACCTTTTGTCCAAGTTTCAAATACGCTATCAAAGTGTTCTTGAATTAAAGATTTAGTTATATCAATCCTCTTTTTTACCTGAGGATGGTCTTGGTCATCTTTAAATATTATGAGAAAAAATCTCTCAGTGATATCTTTTAAAAGTTCCCATCCAACTGTTTCGTTGTGATTTAACTCGGGAAAAATATTATAAAACGCGGGAACTTTGCTGTTCTCATTGAACTGGCATTTCCACCTAAGAGCCGCTACCCCCGTTATCCCGCAGGAGCCATAAACCACAGGAATTTTTCCCACTAATCTCTCTGCAAGTTGTTTTGCCAAATTTTTATTTAAAGGATTACCCGGTGATAGAGTCTCCCTTGTTTGCTTTAAAGAATCTACAGTATTTTTAATTTCATCCACTTTGCTTTTGATTAAACCAAGTTTCTCAAGCACCACAAAAATTGGTATTAAAAGATAACCAAGAGCAGCTCTTGGTTGAAGTCCACCGGGAATTGTCATCACAGGTAAGTTGCTATTTCGTGCTTTTTTAGCAAGTTCCCCTCCGGAAGTTATTGATATCACAAAAGCACCCAAAGAAACTGCTTGCTCAAAAGCGGATAGAGTTTCTTCGGTGTTGCCCGAATAGCTAACCGCTAAAAATAAAGAATTTTTATTCGCAAATTTAGGCAATTTATAATCTTTGTTTACAAAGATTGGAATATCTAATTCTTCACTCAAAATAGCTTTAACAATATCTCCACTTATACCGGAACCACCCATTCCTAAAATAATAATTGATCTGGGCTTCTTGAAAAGGACAGATAAACGAGTTTTACGCGCAATCTTCTCAGCTTCTTCACATTGCTCAGGAAAAAGCTCCAGAGCTCCAAGCATATTTTTCTTATCAATTTTTTTTATCGCCTTAATATCATCAAGTTCTATCATTCAATCTCTCCTTTTTTGCCAAATTATAAGAAGAATCAACCAGACTTATTTTTTCCTCTTCCGCAATCGCCATATCCTCTACGTTAACTTTAACTCCAAGCTCAATCCCATTACATAAAATACTTTTCTTGATAATCGAAGAGCTACCCACTTTACACGCTTTAAAAAATATCGATTCGCCTATTGTCGCGCCTGAACCAATCATACAGTTATCACCAATTGTCGTATAGCCAAAAATTGTGGCATTAGCTTCAATTTGACAATTATCTCCTATAACAACAGGGCCAAAAATATTGGCTTCCGCACTAATCTTGCAATTTTTGCCAATCCAAACTTTTGGTTTTACCTGCTTACCTTTAAAATTAAATTTAATCTGCCTTTCAAGAATATCATGATGAGCTTTAAGATATTTTTGAGGCGTTCCTATATCAAGCCAATAAGCATTGGAGGGAAAACCGTATATTTTTTCCTCTTTCTCAACCATTTTAGGAAAAACTCCCTTTTCAAAAGAGTAATTCATGCCTTCTGGGATAAAATTTAAAACTTCTGATTTGAAAACATAGGTGCCCGCGTTTATAAAGTTTGTTACCACCTTATCCCAACCAGGCTTCTCTAAAAAATCAACTACTTTGCCCTTGCTGTCTATTGGAACAAGGCCATAAGATGTGGGATCTTCAACAGAAGCAAGAGCTAAAGTTGCTAATGCCTTTTTTGACTGATGGTATTCAACAAGCTTTGTAATATTTAAATCCGTTAAAATGTCGCCATTTAAAACAATAAAAAAATCGTCATCGAGATATTTTTCTACATTTTTAATTGCCCCCGCTGTTCCCAGAGGTTCGTCTTCTTTAACATATCTAATTTTTAAATCATGTTTTGTTCCATCACCGAAATAATTCTCAAATATGTCTAAAAAATTCCCCGTGCTTAAAATAATCTCCTGAATACCATGCCTTTTAAGCAGTTCAAACACATATTTAAGAAATGGGATGTTTAAAAGAGGAAGCATCGCTTTGGGAATTGTATGTGTAAGGGGTCTTAACCGGGTTCCTTGGCCTCCAACTAAAATGACAGCTTTCACGCATTCCTCCAAAGTTAAATTTTTACTCATTTTAACATATTATGTAAGAAATTTACCCATTTAACTAAGACTAAAAGGCGTTGTAATTATTAATATTGCCGGGAGAGAGGGTTTAAAAAAACAGATTTACTCGTTATCAATATAGTCTTTGCCGATAATTATGAGAATATCGGTAGAAAAATTGTATTGGCCAGTGTCTTTTAACGTCTTAGCAAACGGCAAGTAAGCACCAACTTTATCAACTTTATTTTTCGCGTTTGAACCATATATTATAAGTGTCTTATCGTAATTGGCCTTATCCGCGTTACCTATATTTTTTACTTGAAAATCTTTTACTTTTAATCTGTCTGCAAGCTTGTGGGCTATTCCCGCACTCTCGCATCCATTTCTTATATCTAAAGTAATATCATCATTTTCAATAAATTCCGCCGGTAGTTCACCATCCAAAGGAAGATCATTTTGAACACGATAAATAATTTTATCTATTTCTTTTTCATTTGGAATAACATAACTTACTCCGTTTCTAATTTCAGGTGTCCCTGGAAGCATAATCCCATCAAGATCATCACCTTTCAACACACTTAGCCGTTTCCCCAGGGATATCATTTCACTTATACTCATATCGCTTCTGGTGTTTTCGGCAACAATACTTGCCAGCTCAGGTACTTTAAAAATAGATTTTATTCTCATGGATTCACTCAAAATAGCCTTTATAAACTTCTGTTGTCTTTCAATTCTTCCAAAATCACCTAAAACATCGTGACGAAACCTCACATATTTAAGGGCAGTTTCTCCGTCAAGTTTATGATAACCGGGATTAAGCGATAGCTTAATTGAAGAGTCCCTCATACGTTTTTCAACATAAACTTCTACCCCGCCTAATACATCAACAGTTTCTTTAAATCCTTTAAAATCAACCATGACATAGTGGTGCATATCAATACCGGTAAATTCTTCTACAGTGTTAATCATGAGCTCCGCTCCGCCCAACATGTAAGCTGCATTTATCTTGTTATAAGAATGACCGGGTATTTTAACTCTGAAATCTCTCGGAATTGAAATTAAAATGACTTTTTTTGTTTGAGGGTTGAACCTCATCACAATTATTGTATCGGCTCTTCCTTGGTCATCCCCTCGAGTATCGTTTCCTAAAAGCAGGATATTTACAGGTTCTTGATTTTTTGATTCAGTAAGTATCTTTTCTAAACCATTGTTTCCGTTGGTGGAATTCATGTTTTGTTCTAAATTTTTCACGTAAGCATAACAGGCAGCGGCACTAGCTAAAAAAAGGATAAAAAGTATTAATAATATTTTAGGAATAATATGCCGAGAATTCTTTTTATACTCAACAATCCCATAATCCGATGTATTTTCTTGTCTTCTTTTTCTTAAATGCTTCCCCAATTAAAAACACCCCGATAAAAACCAGTTTAAATTTTAACATAATGTACCAATAAGTTTAATTAATGTAAATAAAGAAAAATCAGGAAAGTTTTTTCTTTAAAATTTTGTTAACTAACTGAGGGTTTGCGCTACCTTTGGTAAGCTTCATAACTTGTCCCACCAAAAAACCAAGGGTCCTGCCCTTCCCGCTCTTGTATTCTTCAACAGCTTTCTGATTCTCTTCTAAAACCATATCAACGATTCTCACTATCTCACCCTCATCGCTTATCTGGAACAAACCTTTTTCTTCAACTATAATCTTCGGCAATTTGCCAGTTTCAAACACCTCTTTAAAAACATCTTTAGCCATCTTGCCGCTAATTTGTCCGTCATCGATTAATTTTAATAATTGTACAAGATGTTTGGGGGTAACAGCAGATTCTTCTATTTTAAGATTGGCTGCATTTAAGTGCATTGAAAGCTCACCCATCATCAAGTTGCTTATCTTTTTAGCATCACTGTAAGATTTTGTACACTCCTCAAAATAATCCCCCATTGCTTTTGAGGAAGTTAAGAACTCGACATCATAGACAGAAAGTTTATATATTTCCATAAACCTCTTTTTCCTAGCATCAGGAAGTTCCGGTAAAGTCTTTTTTAAATCCTCAATCCATTCTCGAGAAAGCTCCATGGAAACTAAATCGGGTTCCGGAAAATAGCGGTAGTCATGAGCTTCTTCCTTGCTTCGCAGAGACATCGTAATATTGTTTGCGGCATCCCAATGACGAGTTTCCTGAACCACTCTTTCCCCGGTCTCAAGAAGCTCTCTTTGACGCTCAATCTCATATATTAGAGCTTTTTGAATAGCACGAAACGAATTCATGTTTTTGACCTCAGATTTCGTTCCGTGCTCCTTCGCCCCTTTGGGACGCAAAGAAATATTGGCATCACACCTAAAAGAACCTTTTTCCATGTCACAATCAGAAACCCCCAGATGTTCAATGATATTTTTTAGTTTTTGGGCAAAAGCTTTTGCCTCATCGGGTGTCCTAATATCCGGTTCTGTAACTATTTCAACCAGTGGAACACCGGCCCGATTAAAATCAACCAGACTGTAATCGGCTCCCCCTATCCGGCCACTTTCACCTATATGAATAAGTTTACCTGTATCTTCTTCAAGATGAACTCTGGTTATAGAAATTTTCCGGGTAAAGCCATTCACCTCAACATCCATAGAACCACCCTCACAGATAGGCAAATCATACTGAGATATCTGGTAATCCTTAGGCATATCCGGATAAAAATAGTTTTTGCGGTCAAACTTTGTAAAACTCGCAATTTTACTATTCAAGGCAAGGCCTATTTTAACGGTATATTCAATGGCTTTCTCATTCGGTACGGGCAATGATCCCGGCATACCTAAACAAACAGGGCAAGTAAAAATGTTCGGCTCCTCACTAAAAAACTTAGTTGAGCAACCGCAAAACATCTTGCTCTCCGTATCGAGTTCGACATGTATCTCCAGCCCTATTACCACTTCGTAGTCCATCTTGCCTCCGTCAAGTCTCTGTCAAGTCGGGAGTCTCTTAGTTGGGAGTCGATAGTTTGTAGTTTGCTTGTTTTTTATACTTTCTATACTCCATACTCTATACGCTATCTGCCATCTGCTATCAGCGCTCTTACTCCTCACTCCTAACTCCCGACTACCCACTAAAGAGCCGGTTTCTCTTTAAATCCAAACTCCTGCTCAAAAGCGTAAGCAGCCCGCAAAACAGTCATCTCATCCAAAGCTTTACCCATTATCTGCAAACCAACGGGCAATCCGTCAACCAGCCCACAAGGAATTGAAATTCCGGGAATTCCCGCCAAATTGACAGGGATGGTGCAGGTATCCGACATATACATCTTGAGCGGGTCCTCAAATTTTTCACCGATTTTAAAAGCAACTGTCGGTGAAGTGGGCGTAATTAAAACATCATATTTTTTAAAAGCTTTATCAAAATCATCAATTATTAATGTTCGAACTTTCTGAGCTTGGCCATAATAGGCTTCATAGTATCCTGCCGAAAGAGCATATGTGCCAAGCATAATCCTTCTTTTTACTTCATCCCCAAATCCTTCAGCACGCGTTTTGCAATACATATCGACTATATCTTCAACTTCCTGCTTCGTCCTATAACCATATCTAACTCCATCAAAACGAGCTAAGTTTGAACTTGCCTCAGCAGGCGCAATTAAATAATAAGCAGATAGAGCATAATCAACGTGCGGTAAAGATACTTCTTCAATAATAGCTCCCATTCTTTCAAAAACTTTTAAAGCATCTTCAATTAATTTTTTAACTTTTGCGTCTATACCTTCACCCATAAATTCTTTTGGAACACCAATTTTAAGGTCCTTAACGTTGGTCACCAAAGCTTTTGTATAATCGGGAATTTTTACATCTAAAGAAGTGGAATCCATTGGGTCTTTCCCACAAATTGTATTTAAAACGAGAGCACAATCAGTCACATCTTTAGTTATGGGACCAATTTGATCAAGCGATGAAGCAAAAGCAATTAGACCATATCTGGAAACCAAACCATAAGTTGGTTTCATGCCCACCACTCCGCAGAGAGAAGCAGGCTGCCTTATTGAACCGCCTGTATCGGAACCCAAGGCAAATATTGCCTCATCTGCCGCAACAGCAGCAGCCGAGCCTCCACTTGAACCGCCTGGAACAGTTGTTAAATCCCAAGGGTTTGATGTTGGCCCAAAAGCAGAGTTTTCAGTTGAGGAGCCCATGGCAAATTCGTCCATATTGGTTTTTCCAACCATTATAATGTTTTTATCAAAAAGATTTTTAACAGCCGTTGATGAATAAACCGGCACGAAGTTTTCCAAAATCTTCGAAGCACACCTGGTCTCAACGCCCTTAACGCACATATTATCCTTGATTGCTGTGGGGATTCCTGCTAAATGAGATACGTTATTGCCCGATTTTATTTTTTCGTCAACCTCATTGGCCATTGACAACGCTAACTCTTCCGTCAAACTTAAGTAGGCCTTAACTTCATCTTCAACTGCCCCGATTCTTTCAAAAACACTTTTACAAAGTTCCGCGGCAGAAGTTTCTTTACTTATTAACTTTTTATGTAGTTCATGAATAGTTAATTTATGTAACATGGTACTCCTAAAGTCGGGAACAAGCTCAAATTAAAAATGAAAATGAAAATATAAAAACTACCTGCCTGCCGGTTAGCTTGTTTTTTCTCTATGCTCTCCGCTCTAAGCTCTCTGCTTCTTGGTCTTCCTGAAAGCTGGCGGCTGGAATCTGGAAGCTGATTTCCTTTACCCTCTCATCTTTCTATCAACCATCTGCTATCTGCCAACTAAACAATCTTCGGTATTTTTATCATTCCATCTTCTTTTACCGGAGCATTGGATAAAGCTTCTGCTTGAGTGAGAGATGGTTTTTCTTTGTCCTCTCTAAAAACATTTTTTACCGGAAGGGCATGAAAAGTCGGCTTAATTTCTCTGGTATCAAGTTTAGATATCTTTCCGGCATGTCCCAATATTTGGCCCAACTGCTTAACAAACTTCTCTTTTTCATTCTCGGATAAAGAGAGTCTCGCAAGCAAAGCCACATGTTCAACTTCCTTTTTGTTAATTGCCACTTTTTAAACCCCCAAATAATAAATCATCAGTAATGAAACCAAATTATTCAAAGCATGAAAAATAATCGGCGGCCCAATTGAATTTTCCCGTTCATAAAAATAAGCAAGCACAAGGCCCAACAACAAAATTGGGACCGTCATCCATAGGCTCCCATGAAAAATTGCAAAAATAAAAGAGCTTATTAGAGCAGCCCAAGCAATCCCAATTTTATCACGCAAAGCAGTGTAGATAAACCCTCTAAAAAAAATTTCTTCTGCCAATGGCGCAACAACTACACTAATAAAAATGGCCAGTAAAAATCCGGATATTCCTTTCCCAAAAATATCAGGGATGCCTGTAACCATTTTAGGCGGCGGTTTAAAATTTAAAACGCTTGAAGTAAACACGGCATATATCGCCGTTAAAATTTTAACCAATACAAGCCATAAAAAAGCCTTTCTTAAAACAGACATAAAGTGAAAGACCTTGAAACCCAAATCTTTCAAAGAGCCATTGCGCTTTTTTATCCCAAAAAACCAAACCAGCAAAACCAAAATCAAGTAACTTACCGTCATTAAAGCCACTCGTCCAAAGGGCGTATTTAGATGTGATTCAGCGGGAGGACGAAATAAGCCCAAATACATTTGAAGGGTCAATATGACTATAAAAACTATAAGAACCTTGTTAACGTCCTTAATATTCCAGGGAACCCTTTTAGTCTCCAATTAATTTTATAAACTCCTCTTCATTGATAATCTTTACGCCTAAACTCTTTGCCTTATCAAACTTGCTTCCCGGATTTTCTCCGGCAACAACATAGTCAATCTTTTTGCTAACACTGGATGAAATACGACCGCCAAGAGCCTTTATTTTTTCACCGGCTTCTTCGCGCGCAAATCGACTGAGTGTGCCGGTGAGCACAAAAGTTAATCCGTCAAGTTTTTTTGGCGCATCCGTTTCAACCAATTCTCTCATATTTACCCCGGCACGCTTCAGTTTCTCCACAACTTTTAGGTTTCTTTCCTGCTCAAAAAACTTTATTACGCTTTCGGCAACCGCCGGACCAATTTCGTTGATAGCCGTCAAATCATCAAAACTTGCGTTCTTTAACTCCTCTATGGATGGAAAATGCTGTGCGAGAACATCCGATATATGAGAACCGACATGTCTTATCCCTAATCCAAATAACACTCTTGAAAACGGCCTCTTTTTGGAATTATTAATAGTATCGTAGAGATTTTCAGCTGATTTTTCTTGGAAATGCCCTATTTTACTAAGCAATTCTTCCTTGGAAAGAAAATATAAATCTGCAATATCTTCTATTACTTTATTCTTCAAAAGTTCATCAACAACCGCCGGGCCCAAGCCATCAATATCCATAGCGCCCCGGCTTGCCCAATGCAAAATATGTTTAAACCTTTGAGCCGGACATGAGATATTTGTGCATCTCTTTACTGCATCGCCGGGAGGCCTTATGGCTTCAGCTCCACAAACGGGACATCTATCCGGAATCTTATAAATCCTTTCATCACCTGTACGTCTGCTGGTAATGGGAGCTACTACTTCAGGGATAACATCGCCCGCCTTTTGCACCACCACCCAGTCGCCAATACGGATGTCTTTCCTCCTCATCTCGTCTTCGTTGTGAAGAGTGGCTCTGCTTACGATTGAGCCCGCGACTTTAACCGGCTCTAATACCGCAACGGGAGTAAGCGCCCCGGTTCGGCCCACACTAATTATTATATCTTTGACTTTTGTTGTTTTTTGCTCAGCGGGAAATTTATACGCAATCGCCCACCGAGGAGATTTGGAAGTAGCTCCAAGCTTCTCTTGTTGCTCAAGAGAATTAACTTTTACAACTATTCCATCTATTTCATAAGGAAGAGAGTCCCTTTCCTCTTGCCACTTCTCACAGAAATTAAAAATCCCATCTCTCGTTTCGACATGCCGGATAAACTTGCTTACTTTAAAACCGGCTTTCTTTAAAAACTGCAAAACATCCCAATGAGTTTTAAAACCTTCCCCACTTGTGAACCCAAGCGCGTAAAAAATTGAGTCAAGCTCTCGCCGTGCGGTAATGCCGGGGTCCAATTGCCTTAACGAACCAGCTGCCGCGTTTCGAGGGTTTGCAAAAAGCGTTTCCTCTTTTTTGGACCGCTCCTTATTTATCTCCTTAAATTGTTTTTTGGAAATATAGGCTTCGCCTCTAACTTCTAAGAAACCGGGTGGCTTATTTAATCTAAGTTTTAATGGAATTGAGCGAATAGTTTTTATGTTAGACGTAATTTCTTCGCCAACTTCGCCATCGCCTCGAGTGGCACCAGTGACCAGCAATCCGTTTTCATACATAAGAGATATCGCTGTGCCATCTATCTTGAGCTCACAAACATAATCTATTTTTTCGCCGGGAAGCCCTCTCTCGACTCGATCCAAAAATGCCGAGAGTTCATCAAAAGAAAATACGTCACCAAGACTCATCATTTTAGTTCTATGCCGAACAGGTAAAAATCCTTCGGCCGGGGGAGCCCCAACCCTTTGAGTTGGTGAATCAGGGGTAATGAACTCAGGATGTGCTTCTTCAATGGCAATGAGCTCCTTCATAAGTTCATCATATTCGGCATCAGAAATCTCCGGGGAATCCAGCACATAATAGCGGTAGTTATGGTAATTAATTAAATCCCTAAGTTCCTTTGCTCTTTTTTCGATGTTGGAAATATCGCTTATAGTCGTAACCTCCCAATCAAAACTGATAAAAATTATTATACAAGAAAATTAGAAAGTTAGGAGTTATTAGTGAAAAGTGCTGATGGCTGATGGCTGCCCGCCGCTGGCGGGGCTGATAGTCAACATAAGGATAAAGGGTGATAAATGGAGGGTAAGGTTAGATTTATTCAAATTATTCAAATCTTACTCTCCGTTTTCAATTTCTCCACGCAAATGATATATTAGCTATTCCTCTATTTTCTTTTTAAATAGCTTTTTAAGTTTCGGTAATAATTTTCATGTGATCCAATCATTATTAATTCTAACCCATCATCAACAATTCTGTAGGAAAGTAAATATTGAATCGTTTTGATTTTAAATTTATGAATATAGACACTCCTTAGATCCCCTTTCTTCTCTTCTTCGACAAGAGGATTTTCTTGTATCCTTTTAACTCCTTCATCTAATATTTCTTTTTCTCGTTTTGAAAACTTTTTGATTTTATTTTCAAAAGTTCTTGATTGATAAATTTTCATCAGTTACTATCCAAACCTATATTCCGACTTTTCGCCATGCTCTAATTCTTCCAGCCCCATAAGTATTTCTTTAATAAGACTATAAGTTAAGTCTGGGTTTTCTTCAGCGCATTTGCCAACCTTCGCCCAGTGCTCTATTTGCCCTGTTATAGACCTGTGTTCAATACGACTATATTTTTTAGCCGCGTTGGCCAATTCTTCTGATATTCTTACTGCTGTTGCCATTTTTAATACCTCCAACTATAATTGAGTTGCATTTTGTTATCACTTTACATTAAAACATAGCAAAATGCAACATTTTGATTGAGTTCTATACCTGTCTGCCGACAGGCAGGCATATTCAACACAGAAGGGCTTTCATTATCCGGAGGATAACCCTCTGGGTTAGACATTCTTTTTTACTTCTTAAACTCAATTGGGGTAAGCATGATTAGAAAGGTAAAAGAAACCGAAAAGAAAAGTTGAGAATGGAGTATCTATCATTTTAAATTTCTATTTTATTGGAAGTAATACCACGGTTAAGGAACTGGGGGAAGCCGCAGGTTTTTACCAGTCCGAGTTGAGTCGCTTGTTAGCAATTTATCACGGAATTTCAATAGGATACAGTGTTGCGTACTCCTTATTTATTTCTGTTGCCCTTTTAATAACTGCTTCTGATTTACTGATTAATACAAACATAAGTTGATGCCAAAAAATCGCTGTTACATAAACAGATGCGATTACACCAGAAAGCCTTTCCTTAATTCTTGAGAAATCGTCGACAAATTTGATTCGCCGGAAATGCTGAAATACTGAGACCAGAGAATTCGAAGGTATTTGATCTAAAATTGTCGAAATTTCCGAATATCTCACATGCTTATCGTTATATTTTCTTTCTGGTTCGAACCCATTGTCCGGGTCGAGAAATATAATTTGATTACTTCGTTTAGGTAATTCCGAAAAATACAATTCCCTGTTTCTTTTTGTTATATAAATTTCTGGGTTATGAAGATTTACTTTATAATTGGCACCAGTTTCTGAAGGAAGATGTTTAATGACGGAAAGATCCCTTTTGGAACGGAGGTTCTTGCAAAACTGAATAATCTCACTTCTCGCAGGAAAAGAGTCCGGTTTTGTTTTACCGTCATTTGTTTTATCATCCGGCGTCATCATTAAGAGAATGTTCAAGAAATTATAGCCTATAACATTGGTCAAATAGTCATGGTAGTCCCATTTGAAACTATCTTTGGAGTCTCCAAGGTACTGTATTTTCATCTTTTTTATCCCCAACCTATTAATACACTAAATTCCATAATATAAACTTAAATTTCTAGTCAAAACAGATTTCTCCTCCAAGAATTCCCCTGTTTGTTTTTTAAAGAAATAGCTCTTTTAAGTATGAATGGGCTTTACGAATATCAATTTTCCCGATTGTTCTTTCTCTTTTCAATTCCTTTGCTATTT
>NZ_JAUSCH010000118.1 GCF_030651595.1 Candidatus Oleimmundimicrobium sp.
CCTCGGCCCGGCGCAGCACCCGCGCGGCGTTGGGATGGATCGCCTCCATCCCCAGGTTCGAAAGCTGGTCGGCCACGTCGTAGCTGGTCTTGCCGATCTTGCGCACCGCCTCCACCCCCACGATCTTCGGATCGGCCGAGGACAGGTGGAATTCCTTGTGGATGATCGCCTCGGCGGCCTGCGTGCGCGCCGCCAGATGGGCAAAGACCACCTCGGAATAGCCCCGGTCATATTCGCGCATCAGCCCCTCGGCGCATTGCGCATAGCCGGTGACGATCGGCATCTCCTCGCTCAGGTCGATCCCGCGCAGCGCCGTATCCAGCCGCTCGGCCAGGCTGGGATTGCCCTCTTCGCGCCAGCCGCTCAGATCGACGAAGCGCGCGTTCACACCGTGGCGCTGCAACAGCAGCGCGGTGACGAAGGCCGAATGCGCCTCGCCCAGCCCCGAGAGCAGCTCGCGCAGCGTCATCATCTGCTGTTCGATGCGGAAATGCCCGTAGGACCCCAGTCGCTGCAGGTCCAGCATGCAGGCGCGCGCGCCCTCGATGCGGTCGCGCACAAAGGCATCGGCGCGCTGGATATCGCCGTCATGGTCCAGAATGCCGGCATGAATCTCCATCATCGCCGCGGCGGTGGCGTTGAGCGCCTCCAGCCAGCCAGCCCCGCCGTCATCGCTGGCGAAATGGGCATAGACCCCCTGCTCGCCGGTCTTCTTGTGCTCCAGCAGCCGGTTGGTGATTCCGGCAAAGGCCGAGACCACGAAAACCCGGTTGTAGATGGCACCCTTGTCGCGCGCGCCGATATAGAGCGTGTCCAGCAATTCGCGCGCGCGGCTCATGCAGGTGCCGCCGATTTTTTCAACTGTATGCGTCATGGTGTTGTGGCGGGTGCTTTTCACCCCCGCCCATTCCTTGATGTTCAGGTATTTTCCAACGCGTAAGACCCGTCTTCGCGGTGCACTTCCTTGCCCGTCACCGGCGGGTTGAAGCAGCAGGCGAAAACCATCTCGGTCTTGCAGCGCAGGGTGTGGCGGTCATGCAGGTTGAGCGCGTACATCACCCCGGGGCGCAGGTCATGCACCGTGCCGGTTGCCAGATCCTCGATGCTGCCCTCGCCGGAAATGCAATAGACGCTCTCGAAATGGTTCTTGTAGTGGAACGTGTGCGCGCTGCCGGCGGCGATGGTGGTGATGTGGAACGAAAACCCCATCCCGTCATCGGCGAGCAGCATGCGCACTGATTCCCATTTCTGATCGGCGACGCGACGATCGGTGTTTTTGGCCTGGTGAAAATCTCTGATGATCATGGTGTTTACTCCGCTGCGATCTGGTGCCGGGCGCCCT
>NZ_JAUSCH010000119.1 GCF_030651595.1 Candidatus Oleimmundimicrobium sp.
GAACACCACCGCCGAGATCACCTCGCCCTTGTGTTCCAGCGCGATCGACACCGCCCAGTGCGGCAATCCGTGCAGGAAATTGGTGGTGCCGTCGAGCGGGTCGACCAGCCAGCGGCGCGTGGGGTCCTGGCCCGGGGCCGCGCCGGTCTCCTCGCCCAGCCAGCCATAGGTGGGGCGCGCGGCCATCAGGTCCGTGCGCAGCGATTCCTCGGCGGCGCGGTCGGCGCGGGAAACGAAATCGCCGGGCCCCTTGGAGGAGACCTGCAACTGCTCGACCTCGCGGAAATCCTTGACCAGCCCGCGCCCGGCCTTGCGCGCGGCCTTGATCATCAGATTGAGATTGGCGCTGCCCTGCATCGGAGCCTCCCGTGTGTTCAGCAGGGGGCTATACGGGCTTGGGAGGGTAAAGGGAAGGGGCCCTCAGGCCGCAGGATTTTTCGGCTTCACGTTCTTGCGCGGGAAGGGGATGGCCGGTTCCGGCTTGCCGAGAAAGGCGCAGAGCTCGGCCCAGCCGTGGCCCTTGGTGAGGTCCATGGTCAGCAGGTCTTGCGGGCGTTCCGCGAAGTAATGTTCGACGCGGCGGGTGTGTTCGGCATGGATGTAGCGGAAGCGTTCCTCGTTGAAACAGGTCACGCCGTAGATCATGGCGCGGTAGAAATCGCGCGGGTGGCCGGGTTTGGGGGGGGCGCTGTTGAAGGGCGCGTCCTGCTGCGACCTGATCCAGCTTTCAACCGGTCGGTGGGTTTCGATGAATTTCGCGCCGGGGAAGGCGGTATCAAGCTGCGGGAAGATCACCGGGACCGGAATATCCGAGATCGCGTCGTGCTCTTCCAGCACCTTGAGCCGGTAGTCTCCGCGTCGGAGCTGATCAACGGTGACGGGGTCATTGGCGAAATGCACGCTGGTGTAGCCGAGGTATTTCAGCGCGTTGTGCAGCGAGGTGGTGCCGGTTTTGGGCAGGCCGATACAGATGATGTTCATGGGCGGGCTAGCGATACAGAGCTTTCGTTCGCAAGGAGTGCTAGCGCGGATCGGGGGGGATGTCTACCGAAGGCGGGGCGGTGGGCGGTGTCCCGGGCATGGGACAGGTCATGGATTGAGTGTTTTCAATGGGTTGGTGGTGGGGATTAACCGTTTGTCAGGACTTGACGCCGGGTCTGGCGGCGCTGCCGCAGCCCGGCCCATTCAAGAGCGCCGGCAGCCCCTGGGCATGTGTGGGGACAGAAAACAGTCAGGCCCCCCGGGAGGGGGGCAGGTCGGGTGTGTGGCCGGTTGACCGAAGCGCGGGCGGAAGAGCCGGCCTTGAGGTCACCGGGTGAATTTCTTGTACTTTACCCGCTTCGGCTCTACCGAATCCGGGCCGAGGCGGCGGATCTTGTCTTCCTCATAGGCCTCGAAGTTGCCTTCGAACCATTCGACATGGGCCTCGCCCTCGAAGGCCAGGATATGGGTGCAAAGCCGGTCAAGGAAGAAGCGGTCGTGCGAGATGATCACCGCGCAGCCCGCGAAATCGTCGAGCGCGGCTTCGAGCGCCTGAAGGGTTTCCACGTCAAGGTCGTTGGTGGGCTCATCGAGCAGCAACACGTTTCCGCCTGCCTTTAGCAGTTTCGCCATATGCACACGGTTGCGCTCGCCGCCCGAAAGTTGCCCCACCTTCTTCTGCTGGTCGCTGCCCTTGAAGTTGAACGCCGAGCAATAGGCGCGGCTGTTCATCGTCGCATCGCCAAGGGCGATCAGTTCCGCCCCGCCCGAGATTTCCTCCCATACAGTGGCATTGGAGTCCAGCGCGTCGCGCGACTGATCGACATAGGACAGCTTCACCGTGTCGCCATAGGTGACGCTGCCGGCGTCAGGCTCCAACTGGCCGGTGAGCATGCGAAACAGTGACGATATGCCCGCGCCGTTGGGGCCGATCACGCCGACGATGCCGCCCGGCGGCAGGGCGAAGGACAGATCCTCGATCAGCAACTTGTCACCCATGGCCTTTTTCAGGCCGCTCACCTCGATCACCTTGCTGCCAAGGCGGGGCCCGTTGGGGATGATGATCTGGGCGTTGGTGATCCGTTCCTTCTCGGACTTGTTCGCCATCTCGTTATAGGCGTTGATCCGGGCTTTCTGCTTCGCCTGACGGGCCTTGGTGCCGGTGCGGATCCATTCCAGTTCCTTCTCCAGAACCTTCTGCTTGGATTTGTCTTCGCGCGATTCCTGCGCCACGCGCTTGGCCTT
>NZ_JAUSCH010000120.1 GCF_030651595.1 Candidatus Oleimmundimicrobium sp.
TCCTTCTCCTGATTTCCCATTAGCCATCTTCGGTGACTTGGAGGCGGCGAGCGGATTTGAACCGCTGAATAGAGGTTTTGCAGACCTCTGCCTTACCACTTGGCTACGCCGCCCATTAAGTATAAAGTCTGTTAGTCGGAAGTCGGTAGTTTCTTAGTTTCTAGTCTCTTCATCCCTTCTTGTTTTATGCATATGCATTAGTAGAGTGCAATTCGAAAAGAGGAGCAGCCCTGCCACCAAGGAATTTATTCTCCACAAGTTCCGCTCGCATTTGCTCAACGAAGTGGATAAACCAAAACGGATTAAAATTTCTATCACCCAAAACCACTACTTTTTCATGAGTATTCTGAGCGTTTGTGTCCCTCTGAATTATGTCGATAGCTTGCACTAGTCTTTAAACTCCTCACTCCCCACTATTCACTCACCGCTTTCAGCGGTGTGGAGCGGAAGACGGGATTTGAACCCGCGACCCTCACCTTGGCAAGGTGATGCTCTACCACTGAGCCACTTCCGCATCTTTTCTCAAAAGGAATTTTAGCATTGAGAATAAACCTTTGCAATTTAAAATTAAGTCTTATTGGGGGAACCAAAAAAATGAATTTTACTCAGCACCACTTGTTTCGCTGCCTCTTTAGCAGATTTTAAAATTTTTTGAGGATCGATTACATCCGGTTTTTCTGAAACAAATTTTGCGATAGCTTGCCTGAAAGCGTTCCTAATTTCGATATCTATATTAACTTTATTTCATCTTTTCAAACCAAATTTTTAAGCTTCTCCGGCCAAACAACTTTTCAGGCCAGTATTTTCTTCCGAGTCATGCTCATCTAAAATTTCCAGAAAAACCTTAACAAAATATAAGGGTCAAATTACTTGCCGACATTCTCCTTCAATTTTTTAACAGCTTTATCAAAACTTAGAGCCGGCCTATAAGGCCGTGCCGAAGTCATAGCATCAAAGGAGTCCACCACCGCCAATATCCTGGCTCCCAAGGGTATTTCCTCCCCTTTTAATTTTTTTAAATAACCTTTGCCATCATACTTTTCATGATGGTGATAAATTATAGGAATTACATCTTTTAAGTTGGAAATTTGTCCAAGTATTTGAACTGCTATATAAGGATGAGTTTTTACAATATCATACTCTTCTTTAGTTAAACCCCCCGGTTTATTTAAAATATCTTCCTTTATACCTATTTTACCAATATCATGGAGTAAACCAGCTGATTTAATTGTCCTTTTATCTTCTTCAGAGAAATCAATCTTATCGGCAATCATAATTGCATATTTTGTGACATTTTCAGAATGACCTCTTGTATAAGAATCCTTGGCTTCAATTGCTTCAACAAACGCTTTAATGGTTTCAATGTAAAGCTCTTCCAATTCATTAAAGAGCGTGGCATTGTGAATTGAAACAGCAACCTCTCCAGACAATGTGGAAAGAAGTTCTAAATCTTCATTTCTAAATTTTTGAGGACAATTTGACCCAACATTTATTACCCCTATTACCTCATCTTTAACCCTCAAAGAAATTGAGAGAGAGATGAACCAAGTTCTTTTCGTGTTTCATGACCCTTAAAACGGGAGTCGTCTTCTATGTTTTCCAGTAACAGAGGCTCATCTTTCTCAAAAACCCATCCGGCGATTCCCTCTCCCGGTTTAAGACACGTTTCTTCAACAATTTTTTTGCTTAGTCCCTTCGACGCTGCAATCTTCATCTTGTTTGATTTTTTATCGATGAGCATTATCGACCCAGTATCAGCCCCCATTGTATCCACCGTACAATTTATAATAAAGCCAAGCAACTCATCAAGTTCAATGGTAGAACTTAAAACTTTGCTGACTTCGTAAAGCGTTGAAAACTTATTCGCAGCTTGTTTTGTTTTTTCATATAAATATTCCTTTTCGGTAATATCTTGCAATAACAAAACAGTGCCTAAAAACTTATCACGCGCCCTTTGTATTGAAGCAAAATTAGCTCTTATTTTTTTTGCCCCGATTGGTATCCGAATCTCCTTAATTAAGGACTCTCCGCTCTTAAGCTGCCTTATTAATTTTCGAACTGAATCTCTTTTTTCTTTTGGGTAAACAAGAGCAATATCTTTTTTAATTAAATCCCTTTTACTCATCCCTAAAATTTCCCCCGCCAGTTTATTTGCTGCTATTATCTTGTTGTTTTTATCGGTAGTAATTATCCCTTCACCCATGCTGGCAAAAATTGCATCTAACTTAATCTTTTCACTTCTTACTTTCTCGTAAAAACTTGCATTCTCAATTGCCCCGGCTATCTGATAAGCAATGCTCTCTAATAAAGAGAGCTGCTTGCTCTTAAACTTTTCACTTTCATCGCTCGCGAAAGTAAGTACTCCAACTATTTTATTTTTTGTAAGAAGGGGTAAACAAATTTGACTACGAATCCTTTCTTTTCCAAAGATGGTTGCGTGTTTACCGGTTTTACTAAAATCTTCAAAAACTTTCGGTTTTAGTTCAAGTAAGGTTTTTATATATACACAATTTTCTTTATTAAAATAATTCTTATTTAAATCGCTAGGCTCAATCCCATAAACAGTGGCAGGTTTTAATTTAACTTCTTGAAAGACCGGACATTTAATACACTCGCTAATCTTTTCTTCAAATTTTCCTTGTATCTCATCTCAACAGCAGGTTCCGTTAATGGTCCAACATTCAAGATTATCTGAAGTATAAGCAGAACAACTTTCACAATTACTACAATGGTTTTTGCCCAACTTTTCTTGATAAGCCCAACATCTTTTGAGTTTTTCTTCATCAACCAAGAGGATAGCCCCAAATTTAGCATTTACAAGAGGAGCTGTTCCTTTAAGAATTCGCTTTAAAAGTTCTTTTAAGTCTAAAGTTAAACTTATGTCTTTTGAAACATTAAATACGACTGCCAGCTCATCAGCTCGTCTCCTAATTTGTTTGTTTGCCAAAACCAACTCTTTAGTTCTCTCTTTAATTTTATCTTCAAGAGTCTCTCCCCAAAGCTCAAGTTCTCTTTGAGATTTTTCAAGCCTTCGACTCATTTGGTTAAAAGAGTTTGCAAGCTTACCGAGCTCATCTCTCGATTTTATTCTTATCCTCCGAGTTAAATCACCTGCGACAACAGCTTGTACTCCTTCTTCTAACGCATCAATATTTCCCACAATCTTTTTAGAAACAAAAAAACCAACCGCGAGACCGATAAAAGTTATCCAAAAACCCGAAAAAATTATGGCCATACTGGAGCGTTGTTGAACTGTTTTGGCATCATTTAGTGTTACATTGGCCACTTGTTTGCTCTTATCCGCCAGTTCTCTAACATCGTCAGTCATCTGAGCGGCAACTACATCCATTTCTTCCATTAAGTTGCCGCTCAGATGATTTCCAACAGGATTATCTAAATTCAGTATTTCATTTGCCTTTGTTTTTAATTTAGGCAAATCATTAACTTGGATCTCTTCTATCAACTCTTTACATCTTGGGCAACCGATTGCGTTTGTCGTTTTATAAACTTCGTTAAATTGCTCTTCCAAAGCCGTCCACGCCTCTTTAAAATTATCGCGTTCGGTCACATTGCCATGAATAATATAGTCGTGTGGAGGCATTAGAGCTTCCTGAAACTTCACATTTAGTCCCTCTGCAGATTCCGCCAGGGCCATTCTTCTGGAAACCTCTTCAGCGCTCTTGCTCACCCCATTAATTCCCATATAACCTATAAAGCCAGATAGGCCCATTAAAATGGCAAAAAAAACTATAATAAGGTAAAGCTTTTTCCCTATTCTCAAAAAGATCCTTCTTGCAGGATTTTGAAGTGTAATTAGTAGGTTTATTATCGGGCTAATTTCTGCAAAACTTAATATATTTCTTCATTATTGTTACTCAAAACTTTCTTTTAATCTCTGTTTTTATTAAGCAATCGAGCAAGTATCTCTGTTGCCTCTTCCATAGTTGAAGGAAGCTCAACATTGAGACCCATCTTCTGCAAATTGAAAAATAGCTCCAAAAAGTCGGGGGGTTGCATATTGGCTTGGTGCAAAACATGAGGGTTTAAAAAAATTTCCTTGGGATTTCCACGAGCTATAATATTTCCTCCGCTTAAAACATAAACTACATCCGCAATTCTGGGTACCAAATTTACCTCATGAGTCGTAATAACAAGAGCGGATTTATGTTTGGTGTTTATCTCCGATAACAACTTAATTATTTCTTCTTTTGCTATTGGATCAAGCCCTTTGAATGGTTCATCCAAAACCAAAAGAGCAGGATTTGCAATTAGTGCTCCCGCTAAAGCCACTTTCTTCTTCTCCCCGCCACTTAAGTAATGAGGGATTTTGCTTCTAAGATTGGTTATCCCAATTGTTTCCATCATTGCGTTTACTCTTTCGTCAACTTCATTAGATGGAACACCTCGATTTCTTAGAACAAAGGCGATGTCGTCTTCAACTGTCGGCCCTATTATCTGCTCATCAACATTTTGAAAAACCACTCCGATATTTAATATAACTTCATCAAATTCCTTTGTAGGAACTTTTCCAAAAACCTTAATTTCTCCTTCAGTAGCCTTCAAAAGTCCAATAATGTGAGCAAGCAAAGTGGTCTTTCCGGAGCCATTGGAGCCAAGAATCACCACTTTTTCGCCTTCGTGAACAACAAAATCCAAACCGCAGACACTTACCTCAGTTGCATCAGGATAGACGTGTTTTAAACACCTTACTCTGACTATTTCATTCATCCAAAAATCCCTACCCCCAAAAGAGCTGCTACACTCAAAATTAATGGAGCAAAATCATATTTTGAGAAACGGCGCAAATTCCTATATTTAGCCATACCGCCTTTATACCCTCGGATAGCCAAAATTTCCGAGCTTCGACTGCTCAAATCCACAGCATGAATAAAGAGAACTCCTAAGATATCTCCTAAACTCTTCAGGTTCGTAAATATCTTTCGAGGAGAAAGTCCTCTTTTAACTTTAACTGCCATAATTAAATTCTTTAATTCTTTAAGAAGAATAAAAAAAGAACGGTAGGTCATAAACAAACTATCAGCTATTAATTTTGGAAGAAAACGAGCAAGTATCGCAAATATATCAAAATAATTCGTCGTAGTCAGCACGATGAGAACCGACAAAGCAGCCGTAATGGCTTTTAAAATTATCGTAAGGGGCCAAAGAAAAGAACCGGAAATCTGACTAACGGCAAAAATAATGGCGAAAACTGCTACATAAAAAGTCATAGCAAGGATTTTTAAAACAGGCTGTTTCAGTACTTTTAACAACAGGAGTAGAAACAACAAAAGGAAAGCAAGAAAAGATGGCCTGTTAGACATTATTATTGCAATAATAATCGACATAGAAAAAATCATCTTTGACACCGCAGACGCTTTATGAAAAAAGCTATGTCCATTTGAAGCAAGATAATCAATAAAATATAAGTCCAATTATCTCTTCTCCTCATAAAACAAATCAGGTTTTACTCGACCGACAAAACTAATTATTATCGAGGTCACCAAACTTTCTATCACCCAACCAATAAAAGCAAAAGGAATTATAATTTTAGCGAATCTAACCAGCGAAATTTCCGAAAGTTCTTCTTGCGATTCCACTTGATGACTATGTTCCTCTAATTGAGTTTGATGATTATGTTCGTGGTGATGTAGAAACTTTGCCGGATTAATCTGAGTTATCCCTACTATGCCTATCATAAACGAGGTAGACAGAGCAAGCACAAAAAATGTCGTTATTAAAGCTGAGATATTAATTCTTAAAAAACGACTAAATACCTTAAAAAACAAGAATCCAAAAATTACTTCGCTCCCTATTATCAGAGAGTTCAACCCTATAACAGTAACTCCGCCATGCCCCATAAGCGCAAGAATTAAATTAACTATAAAAGCAGAAATAAACCCGGCCCAAGGACCAAGAATTATTCCAACCAAAACGCTTAAATTTAAATGATATCCTATGCCAACGGGAAGCGGAACCGACATCCCCAGCAACATAACAGCACTAATAATACCGATGCGGGGGACGAGTTTTTGAATATCCCTCTTTCTAAGCATAAATAAAGAAAGGCAGATGATTAAACCCGTAACAATAAAACCTATTAATAGCCAAATCGGATTAATTATTCCATCCGGAATATGAAGGTGTGACATATTTACTCCCCTTTCACACAATTAGCTTCTTAGTCATTTGCAATATCCTAGTCTTACTAAATACTGGCCCATATCGGGCAACCTCAATGGCTAATTAAATTAAGAAATGTAAATGAAAATATAAAAACGATATAGAAAAATGTAAAATGTTAAGGATAAAACCCCTTTACCCTATGTCCTTTCCCATTATCCTCTCAACTCTCTGCTCTATCAATTATTTTTCAACCGTTCCAGCATAAACTTTACACTTTCATTAGAAGGATCTCTTTCAATAATTTTTTCAAAAGTTTCAACTGCTTTCTCATAAAAAACCCTTTTACCTGTTTTTTGGTATTTATGATAATATACAATTCCTAATTCTAAATTTACCTCATTGTTAGCAGGGTTAAGCTCAACAGCTTTTTCATATGACTCTATCGCATTGTCAAAATCCCCTTTCTTATTGTAGGCATAACCAAGCCAACTATAAATTTTTTCATTGTTCGAATCCAATAATGTCGCTCTCTTGTACTGTAAAATAGCCCGATTATAAAAACCGTAGTTTAGAAAGGAATCTCCCCTGTTAATATTCTGCAATGCAACAAAGGGTCTTAGAAACAGAACCGCTAAAACCACTACTAACAATAACATAATAAGACGGTCCTTTTTCGAAACCGTATGATGTTCATGCCCTTCCTTACAATAAACTTGTTCCATAAAACTCTCCTGTTAAGCAATCCAAATAAAATATAAACCTATTAAAAATAGTAAAATTCCTCCAGTTATCTTCACATACTCTTCAAAACGATGCGTTCGTTTCTCTATCGATTTCAAAAGACCCGTGAAACCGCCGAGGACCAAAAGAGGTATGCTTTGACCCAAAGCATAAGTAAAAAACAAGGTCAACCCAAATATCATTTTACCTTTAGCAACAGTATAACCCGCTATTAACAACATAACCGGGCCGCAACATGGACAAACCGGTGCTTCAAAAAAAGTAAAGCTAACGCCGAGAATAAACGCCCCGAAAAGGTCTGAGCGTTTAACAAAACTTCTTTCGCTAATCTTAAAAGGAAATTTAAAATGAATAAGGTCCAACAAATGAAGACCGATAAGTATCGCAAAAACACCCACTGCAAAGTAGAGATAAGTGCTCCAAACTAATAAATCTGTTAAAAGAGAGCCAATGCTTCCAAGTAAAACCCCCAGTAAAGAGTAGGTTACAACCAGCCCCAACACAAAAAATAAAGTCGCAGAAAAAGCTCTTTTGGATGAAGGGGCAACCCCGCCAACATAACCAATAATTACCGGGATACGTACTATAGTACATGAGCCCAAGCTTAAAATTGCCCCACTCAAAAAGACAGCAACGTAGGTAAACCAAGATGTATTTTGAAGAAAACCTGTTAAATAATTTTGAACATTCATGATAAATTCCTCGTCAAAATCGCTTACCCAATATTTTGCAATCTTATCGTCTTAAAAACAGCTATCTACTTTTTTAGACTCAATAAAAAACCTATCATCTTTTCAAACTTCCGAAACTAAACTCTTTAAAATAAGTTTTCAGAAACGCCTAAATTGCAATCAAAAACATTCAATTGTTGCTTTACTCTTTATCTTTTAAAACTTTTTCCAAAACGTCTTTTGCCTTACTTAAAAGTGCAACATCATAACTTTCAATTTTTCCTTTATCGCAAAGATTAGCTATTTGAGTATCTATTGGAATCTCAGCTAAAATATCTACATCATAATCTTTTGTTATCTCACCAATGTTGCTTTTTCCGAAGAAATTTATCTTCTCCCCGCATTTTGGACAACAAGCGTAGCTCATATTTTCAACTATTCCAAGGATGGGAATATTTAGTTTTCTTACCATCTGAAGAGCCTTTTTAACAATCATAACCGCCAAGCCCTGCGGTGAAGACACGACCACAACCCCATCTAAAGGTATAGATTGCATCACCGTTAAGGGCGCATCGGCTGTTCCCGGAGGCAAATCTATTAAGAGGCAATCCAAGTCCCCCCAGGCAACGTCGGTCCAAAATTGTTTTATGGCTCCCGCGATAATTGGGCCTCTCCAGATAACAGCATCATCCTCTTTATCTAATAGAAGATTAAGCGACATTATCTTAATTCCGTTAGAGCTCTCAATCGGAAGAATCTTTCCCCCGGTTCCCGTAGCTTTTTTCTTTATTCCAAACATTTTGGGAATGCTTGGACCCGTTAAATCAGCATCTAAAATTCCAACCTTATGCCCCGCGTTTCTCAAAGCAACCGCCAAAAGCCCGGTAACCAATGACTTTCCAACCCCACCTTTACCGCTCATTACCGCCACACAACATTTGACATTTTCTTGAGGATTCTTTTCAGAAGAATCTACCTCGTCGCCACAAGTTTTACAAGCCTTGTTTGAATCATTTAAAACCATATTTCATACCCCTTCCGTTATGATTTTCCTAAAGAATTAAATTTAAAATAGAACCTATTAACAAAGCAACCGTTATCATCATCACCGCCGATTTAAATGTATCCTTTATGCCCAATTCTTTTATTAAAACAACAAAAGTTGCTATGCACGGGAAATAGACGGCGAGAACCGTGCTCCCAATAACTGCTTGTTTAGCAGTTAGCCCAAGGGGGCCAAGCATTCCCACAGCCACGTCTTTTCTCAAAAAACCCACTATAAGAGCAGACACAGCGGATTCGGGCAATCCCCATAAATGCGTAACAACAGGGGCCCCTATATTTGAGATAAGTTCGATAAACCCTATCATATATAAGATATTAACGAAAAGAACTCCTATTAAAACAAGCGGAATTGCTTCGAGCAAAAATCCCGATAATCTCATCCAGAGTTTTTTAGCCAAAGCGTTTATGTTAGGTATACGATAGTGCGGTATCTCCAAAAATATCTCCGGGCTTTCCCCTTTTGTTATCATATTTAAGATTAGCCCCGAACTAAACCAAACAATAAAAAGTGTGCCAAAAACGATGGCAAGATATCTTCCTCCGTAACTTCCAACAAGCCCGATAATCATCGCCGTTTGTGCCATACACGGAATTCCTATGGCCATGATTGTTGCCGCTATAAACCTCTCCCGCTTACTCTCCAAAATTCTGGTTGATAGAGCCCCGGGCACATTACAACCAAGACCCAATATCATAGGAATAATTGCAGCGCCGTGAAGTCCCAATTTATGCATCACGTTATCTGCCAATACCGCCAAACGTGGCAAATAACCTACATCTTCCAAAACCCCTAACATTAAATAAAAGGAGAATATATAAGGCAAGACCATGGCAAAAGGAACGTATAAGCCCGTAGTAAGCAACCCGAACGACTGTCCAAAATCGATGGAACCATTAATCAATTTCCCAATTAATATGTCGTGAAAAATCCCCCCTGAACCCAAAACAGAACTAAGTTTCATTATTAAAGGAGCATAAATTCCTTCAAAAAATGGATTAAAAATGTAACTTATAAGCCCCTCCCCGATAAACCTTATGATCAGAAATGAAATGGTCAATACCGCCAAAAACAAAAGCGCCCCGAAAAGGGGTTGAACACTTGCATCTTCAAGCTTCTCTATAAGGGTATGGTGACGGTGAGTTACACATTGAACCTCATCTATAATCCGTCCTATCTGTACCCAGCGTTCCTCCTTGGTATAAGTTGGACGAGACGGCACCGTTGCCTCCTCTAACCGATTAAAAAGCTCTTTAATCCCTTCGCCTGATACCGCCACCGTGGGAACTACGGGAACACCCAAAAGTTTTTCCAACTTTCCCAAATCTATATTTATTCCCCGATGTTTAGCATCATCCCATATATTTAAAGCAACAATCGTGGGTTTTTTCAAAGCAAGAATTTGAAACGTAAGATAAAGATTTCGCTCAAGATTGGTTGCATCTAAGACGTTTATAATTAAATCGCCCTCTTTTACCATCTCTGTGGCAACTCGTTCCGCCTCACAGGTGGGCTCGAGGGTGTACGTCCCGGGCACATCTATCAACTCGGCCTTTTCACCTTTAAACTTCAAAGTCCCTTTCGTAAACTCCACAGTGGTACCGGGATAATTGGAGGCCGTCACATATACTCCCGTTAACCGGGAAAATATCACACTTTTTCCAACATTGGGGTTCCCCATTAAAAGAATTTTCATCCATCAACCTCAACCATAATTTTTTTAGCCATTCCTCGACCAACGGCCACTTGACACCCGTTAACTTTAACTACAATTGGACCTCGCATTATCATACTGCTCAATTTAGTGATTTTCTTTCCAACCCTAACATCCAAAGCCTCAAGCCTGCATACAAGCCCTGCCCCTCCATTTATTTTTATAACTATCCCGGTCTGATTAATTTTCATATCTACCAGTGAAACCATCAGTTCTCTCCCTTCTTCAGACATTTTGAACAATAACCATAAAATTCTACATGATAATCTATCACCTTAAAACCATAATTTTTTAACAATCCTCTCTCCATTTTATTGGAGATATTTGGTCTAAATTCCATAATCTCTCCGCATTCGCGACAAACCAGGTGATAATGATTTTTCCTCTTCAACTCATAATGCTTATGACCTTCGCCTAAATTTATATCTGTTACTAAATTTAATTCTTTAAACAAATCCAACGTTCTATAAGTTGTGGCAAGCCCGGCTTGAGAACATCTTTTTTTAACTTTTTCATGTATCTCATCAGCGCTCATATGCATGCCGGAACTTCTCAAAACTTCTAAAATTGCTTGTCTTTGAGGCGTAAGTTTAAAACCTGCTTCTTTAAGTTTCTTTAATTCCGATTTCATCTTTTTATAAATTCCTAATTGAGAATTATTCTCACTCATTATCACTCTCAACTATTTTAATTGTCAACAAAAAAACAGATATTTTTTTAATTTTTTTGAAGTAAAAAACTTGCAGAACAATCTCCTGCAAGTCCTCTTTATGGCTCCTATTCAATTCTGCTTTTTATTCCCTTCGCTAAAATAAAAACACGTTAGCTGCTTAGCTTATTATATAAATTCCCCCAAAGAGATTTTATTCGCCGGCTAGTTTCTCCATCCGAGAATTCAACAACCGGCACCCCTTTTATCAACGCCTCCGTAAAAATGGAATCATAATTAATCTTTCCCACAACCTCCACACTTCTCTCTTTACAAAGCTCTTTAATCTCGCGTGTTTTCTTTAAATTCAAATCGAATTTATTTATACAAACTAAAGATTTAATCTTAAAGTGAGCACATAAGTCCAAAATTCTTTCCAGGTCGTGTGCTCCTGAAACGGTTGGTTCGGTTACTATCAAAACAAGATTAGTGCCACTAAGCGATGCTATTACCGGACACCCTATCCCGGGTGACCCATCTGTTATGACTAAAGGAATGCCCTTTTTTTGAGCCATTTTTTTGGCAGCTTTTCTTACTTCCGCAACAAGTTTCCCTGAATTTTCCTGAGCAATTCCAAGTTTAGCATGAACAAGCGGGCCATATTCAGTCTTAGAAATAAACCATTGGCCACAAACTCTCTCCTTGGTTTCAATCGCCGAAACCGGACAAGCCAAAAAACATATCCCACAACCCTCACAATAGAGCCCATCTATCTGAAAATTATCTATTGCATCAAAACGACAAAGTTCTTCGCACTTGCCACATTCGATACAAATATCTTTATTTATCAAATATTCATTTAAACCATAGAAGTCGTTGGTTTCTTTTACTTCCGGTTTTAAAATTAAGTGAAGATCAGCAGCATCGACATCGCAATCAACCATAACTTTATTCTCAGCAAGAGCAGCAAACGATGCAACTAAACTGGTTTTTCCGGTTCCACCTTTTCCGCTTAAAACAGTTACCTCTTGTATCATTTCCGCAATCCCTCAATAGAATTAAAAAGTTTACAAAATTTATCCTGCCATTCAGGTAATTCTTTGGAAAAAAGGTTACCTTCAGAGTAAATCTCAGCAATCTTCCGTTCCAAAGGTATCCTCATTATAATTGGGATATTTTCCTTTTTGCAGTAAGAATCAATTTCAAAATATTCTTCATTCCACCTGTTAATTAAAATAGCAAAAGGTACTTTTAAAACTTTGAGCATTTCAACGGCAAGTTTTAAATCGTTTAATCCGAAAGGAGTTGGCTCCGTCACGAGAAGGCAAAAATCGCTTCCTTTAACAGCCTCGATTACGGGACAAGATGTCCCCGGCGGGGCATCTATTATCACCACTTTATTCTCATCAATACGTTTCTTTAACTTCTTTATTAAAGGAGGAGCTACTATTTCCCCAATATTTAGTTTTCCGTAGGCAAATTCGATACCGTAAGCGCTTCCCGCCTGTATCTCACCTATTTCGTGGCCAATTTCGGAAATTGCATTCTGCGGACAAAAATATGAACATCCGCCGCAGGAATGACAGAGCTGAGGAAATAACATCACCTTACCCTTTGTAACAAAGAGAGCATTGTAAGCACAAATTTTTGCGCATTCCCCGCAATAAGTACACTTTTCTTCATCGATTTGGGGCACGTTAAAAAAAACAGGTTCTCTTATTTCGACTTCAGGTTTAATAAAAATATGCGCGTTTGGCTCCTCGACATCACAATCTAATAATTGGAGATTATGACCTTTTCGGGCCAAAGAAAAAGCCAGGTTAGTAGCTATTGTTGTTTTTCCTGTGCCACCTTTTCCGCTTGCAATTGAAATAATCATCTATACCTCTTAAATATTTCCTTTAGCGCCGGGACCATTTGTAGCCTGATTTACCTTTTGCAGTTTTCCGGCTTTATAGTTATCTATCACGCTTTGAACAGTTCCCGTTACACCACCGTATATATCGATGCCCGCACCCGCTAAAACATTAAAAGCATTCGGGCCAATACTTCCGGTAATTACAACCTTCGCGCCATTGTCAACAACCAATTGAGCCGCTTTAATGCCAGCTCCACCGGCAGCATTTATGGCTTCATTGGGCAAATATTCAAATTTTGAAGTTTCAGAATCGAAAATTATAAATCCTTGGCATCTTCCAAATCTTGGATCGACCTGGCTTGAAAGATCATTTCCCGTAGAACTAATTGCTATCTTCATACAAAACCCCCTTCTTATTCCTTAATCCTTAATCCTTTAATCCTTACTCTTTACCTTTTTATCAATCTCTACCTAATCTCTCTACTTAATTTTTACTGAGTGCTGATATTGAAATTCATTGTAACTAATTGAAATTTGCTGTAATACAATTGTAATTTATGGTAATTCATTGTAATTTATTGATATTCATAAAGATTGCTCCGTTGTAACTAATTGTAATTACCACCTAATTTCTATTTAATCTCCATCAATTACTCCTTAATCCCGCACTCCTTGCTCATATTTTGATTTTCCTGAAGGCTGAAAGCTGGTGGCTGGGGGCTGGATTTTTGACCTTAATCCTTAATGGTCACATATGTTTTCGCCTAAAGATAGATTACCTTCAACATAACCCTTGATTACATCATCTACCAATCCATAGGCGCCGGTAACTACTTTAATCCCACTTTGGGCAAACAACATTTGCGCACTTTGGCCCATCCCTCCGGCTATGATACAATTTATCCCAATTTCTGCTAAAAACTTAGGCAAAAATCCTGGTTGATGGCCCGGATTGGGCACTTCTTCCTTCTTTAAAACTTTACCATCTTCAATTTCAGCAACTGTAAAGCTTAAACAGTGTCCAAAATGAGGTGAAACTTCTTTCCTGTTCGTTGCAACAGCTATTTTCATATAAATCCTCCTTTGTATTAAATGTTTACTTATTTAGAAGACCTGCCTTTTCCGCAGGGACCTAACCCGCGACCCACGCCCGGCCCTCTTTGTTCAACATCTCGATGAAAATTAGTACTTCCGCAAGATGGGCAAGCAACCGGCCTGCCGGTTCCAAACGAAATCTCCCAAACATGTCCGCAATCAGCACATTTAAACTTTCTTGTCGTTGCCATAATAAAATTACCTCCTTTTATTGTCAGAGCTTTGCCCTGAACTATAGCCTCAGTCACTTTCTTTCTTGCTGAGGAAAGTATGCGTTGAAAAGTTGGACGAGAAATTCCCATTTCATTTGCCGCAGCTTCTTGATCTTTTCTTTCTAAATCAGCTAAATTTAAGGCTTCAAATTCATCAATGCTTAAGACAATCTCCTCTAATAACGCAAAAGGAACACCTTGAGGTTTAAAACACCCAACTTTTGGTAAAAATCGCACACAGCGAGTTTTCTTAGGCCTTGGCATATCTTCTCCTTTATGAACATATGTTCATAATTAATAATAGCATGCTTGTAAAGATAGTCAAATTTTCTTAATCTTTGGAAGTAAACAGTCACCAGTCTCCAGCTGCCAGGAAAATCATTAGAAGCAGCCTTTAGCCTTTAGCCTTTAGTAAAATCAAAAGAACTTTTTATTGATTTTGATTTTTAAAATCCGGGTGGGTCGTTTGTAGGCAGTCTCCTGAACAACCATTATTTTGAAGCCGCTATGATTAAAAATGAGATTGCCACGCTCTGCTCGCA
>NZ_JAUSCH010000121.1 GCF_030651595.1 Candidatus Oleimmundimicrobium sp.
CGGGCATGCGCGCCGATCTGGCGGTGTGGAATGTCGAAACCCCGGCCGAGCTGGCCTATCGCATCGGCTTCAACCCGCTTCACGCCCGTATCTTCGGAGGCCACGCATGCTGACCCTGATCCCCGGCGCCACGACACTGGCGCAACTGGAAACGCTCTGGCGCGAGGGCCTGGCCGCACGGCTGGACCCGGGCGCGAGGCCGGGTGTCGAGGCTGCGGCCGCAGCGGTGCGCCGGGCGGCCGAGGGCGCGGTGGCGGTCTACGGGGTGAACACGGGCTTTGGCAAGCTGGCCTCGGTGAAGATCGCCGCGAAGGATACGGCTGTCTTGCAGCGCAACCTGATCCTCAGCCATTGCTGCGGCGTGGGCGAGGCGCTGGATGTCGCCACCACGCGGCTGATGATGGCGCTCAAGCTGCTCAGCCTGGGGCGCGGGGCATCGGGCGTGCGCTGGGCGGTGATCGCGCAGATCGAGGCGATGCTGGAATGCGGCGTGACACCGGTGGTGCCCGCGCAGGGATCGGTCGGCGCCTCGGGCGATCTGGCGCCGCTGGCGCATATGGCGGCGGCGATGACCGGTGCGGGCGAGGCGGTCTTTCGCGGGCAGCGGATGGACGGTGGCGCGGCGCTTGCGGCGGCGGGGCTGGAACCGCTCACCCTGGGCCCGAAGGAGGGGCTGGGGCTGATCAACGGCACCCAGTTTTCCACCGCGCTGGCGCTGGTCGGGCTGTTCGAGGGCTGGCGCAACGCGGCCAACGCGCTGGTGACATCGTGCCTGTCGACCGATGCGATCATGGGATCGACCGCACCGCTGGAGCCCGAGATCCATGCCCTGCGCGGCCATCGCGGCCAGATCGAGGTGGCGCAGGCGATGGCGGCGCTGATGGCGGGCTCGGTGATCCGCGAAAGCCACCGCACCGGTGATGCGCGCGTGCAGGACCCCTATTGCATCCGCTGCCAGCCTCAGGTGGCGGGGGCGGCGGTGGACCTGCTGCGCTTTGCCGCCACGACGCTGGAAACCGAGGCCAATGCCGTGACCGACAACCCACTGGTGGTGGGGGCAGGGATCCTCTCGGGGGGGAATTTCCACGCCGAACCGGTGGCCTTCGCCGCCGATATCATCGCGCTGGCGCTGGCCGAAATCGGCGCCATCGCGCAGCGGCGCGTGGCGCTGATGGTGGACCCGACGCTCAGCCATGACCTGCCGCCCTTCCTGACGCCCGATCCGGGGCTGAACTCGGGCTACATGATCGCCGAGGTGACCACGGCGGCGCTGATGAGCGAGAACAAGCATCTCGCCAATCCCTGTTCCACCGATTCCACCCCCACCTCGGCCAATCAGGAAGACCATGTCTCGATGGCCGCGCATGGCGCGCGCCGGCTGGGGCGGATGAATGCCAATCTCTCGGTGATCCTTGGCGTCGAGGCGCTGTGCGCCGCGCAGGGCGTGAATTTCCGCGCGCCGCTGAACCCCTCACCACGCCTGAGCGCGGCGATCGCCGCGCTGCGCGCGCAGGTTCCGGTGCTCGAGGAGGATCGCTACCTGGCACCCGAGATCGA
>NZ_JAUSCH010000122.1 GCF_030651595.1 Candidatus Oleimmundimicrobium sp.
GCAGGTGGGGAGAACCCAATGGTAGAGAATTTTATCGATATATCTCTTACCCCAAATAATCTTAGCGGAGGCTTAGTAATAAAAGAGTTTCCCGCAAATGTAAGCGTTGGCATTAGAGGTCCCAAGAATGTAATAAATAACATTTCTCCTAATCAAATTAGCGGGAAAGTTAATTTTTCTGAAATTAGCAAAGAAGGACTATATAAATTAAAGGTAGAAGTTACTACTCCCAAAGGAACACAGATCACTAGAATAATTCCTCCAGAAATTAAAGTAGAAGTTGAAGGGATTTTAGCTAAAGAAGTTGAAGTTGTATATAGTTTAATAGGGATTCCTGAAAAGGGTTTCTCTTTGGCTGATGAACCCCAATTTAATCCTTCTAAGGTTAAGATAATTGGTGCTCAGAGTGTATTAGAAAGTATAAAACAGATAATTTGTGCCATTGATATTTCTGGAATAAAAGAAGATCTAAATAAAAGAATAAAAGTAAAAGCAGTTGATATAAATGGAAATGATATTAAAGAAGTAAAGATTGATCCCGATATAGTGGAAGTGTCAATTTCTATGACACGCGGGTATCCAGAGAAGCGATTAGCGGTAAAGCCAAAAATAATCGGAAAACCAGCTCCAGGTTATTACATCTCTGAAATATTATCCAGCCCCGATGAAATAAAGATTTTTGGTAACTATTTTAAAATAAATAATATTGAGTTTTTGGAGACCATTCCCATCGATGTAAGCGGAATTACTAAAACATTATCAGTAAAAGTTCCTCCTGCCCTGGAAGAAGGATTAAGTATAGTAGAGGGTGAGGTTGGGTTAATAGAGGTAGCCATACAAGTTAAGGAAGCTATAATCCAGAAAATCCTAAAAAATATTTCAGTTGTACCTCAGAATTTGTCTCCCTTTGTATCTTGTGAAATAATACCAGAGGTAGTTGACATAACTGTTGAGGGGAAAAATATTTTAGTTGACAAATTACAAGCAGAAGACGTAAAAGCCTATGTGAAATTTACGGATGATTTTAGGAAAGAGCAGAAGGTAAAAGTTCAAGTAGATCTTACCGAAGGAATTTCTTTAATTAAGATTGAGCCAGAAGAAGTAACGATGTTGATTAATAAATAGAATTTATAATTTTCCAATTTACCAATTCCCCAATACACCAATTGGTAAATCGGATAATTGGTGAATTGGTAAATTAATAAAGGGGTAGTTTATGAAAAAATTATTTGGAACAGATGGGATAAGAGGGATTGCCAATAGGGAACCTATGACTGCCGACATTGCCTTTCATATAGGAAGAGCTGGAGCATATTTATTCAAAGATAAGGTCAATCCTAAGATATTAATCGGCAGAGATACACGAATTTCGGGGGATATGTTAGAAGCTGCTTTAATAGCAGGGATATGTTCAATGGGTGTAAATGTTTTAAGAGCGGGAATAATACCTACTCCCGTAGTGGCTTACCTAACTAGAATTTATAATGCTAATTGCGGCATAGTTATCTCTGCTTCCCATAATCCTTTTGACCATAACGGCATTAAATATATTAGAGGGGATGGTTTTAAATTCACTGATTCAGAAGAAGAAGAAATTGAGAGAATATATTTTGAAAATCATTCAAAAGATGAATGGCCAATTGGAAAAAATATCGGCAGAATAAAAGAATTATCTCAAGCAGAAGAAAAATAATTTAATTACATTAAAAGTACACTCCCTGTAAAATTTAACCTCATGGGATACAA